>JBOFUF010000431.1:0-7096 GCA_051652445.1 Shewanella sp. | reverse complement strand
GGCAGTTTTGTCGTATTCTTCGGCTTTTGCGTACCAAAAGAGTTGCTGTGGTAATAAAAGTGCAGGGCAGGCATTGGCGCATTCGCCGCAGCGAATACAGGCTTTTTCTGCTGGTGTCATACCAATTTCTTGGCTGCTTGGCACCAGAATACAATTTGTCCCTTTTAAAATAGGCACTTGAATATTCGCTAACGCATGACCCATCATAGGCCCGCCGATAATCACTTTTTGTTCAGGCGCTGGCGTGAACTCAGTCGCCGTTAGCACATGCTCAACAGGCGTGCCTATCGGTAACCAGTAGTTTCCTGGTTTGCCGACATTGTTGCCTGTTACCGTTACAACGCGCTCAATCAGCGGTTTACCTTGGGTCACGGCTTGATGAATCGCAAAGGCGGTGCCGACGTTATGCACGACTATACCGAGTTTGGCAGGAATCGCGCCCGAGGGCACTTCGCGGCCAGTAATAATTTGAATTAACTGCTTTTCACCGCCAGAAGGGTATTTTGTCGGAATAACCGTCACCCGAATGCTGCCCGCTGGTAGCCCACATTGAGCGACAGCAGTTTGCATAGCTTTGGCCGCTTCTGGCTTATTGTCTTCAATGGCAATAATGATGCGCTTTGGCGTTAATAACCGATGAATAATACCCACGCCAGCGAGGATATCCTGACTGTATTGGCGCATTAATCTGTCATCGGCGCTGATGTAAGGTTCGCACTCGACGCCGTTAATGATGACTAAATCGATTTCGCTGACGGGATTAAGCTTTATATGGCTTGGAAACTCTGCGCCGCCCATGCCTGCAATACCCGCCGCGTGGATTTTATTGATCATCTGTTGATGGCTTAAGTCATCAAGCTCATGTTGCACCAGCTCACACCAAGTGTCCTTGCCATCGGCTGCAATAACACAAGTATTAACCGGTAATGCTGAGGCATGGTTGCTGGATCGTGGCTCAATGGCAACAATAGTGCCCGATGTCGGCGCATGCACAGGTAAATGCCAAATAGAGGTACCTTGCGTTAATGGTGTGCCTTTTAATACGTAATCACCGACTTTTACTGCAAGTGTACAGTTTTCACCGACTTGGGGAATGGGTACCCAATACGTTGCCGCTAAGGGTAATTGACTAATCGGCGTCGCGTTGGAGAGGAATTTGACTTCGGGTGGATGTATACCACCGGGTGAGCGCCAAAGGGTTCCTTTATCTAATTGATCTAATAAAGTTAACACCGTTTTTCCTCTTCTAACGTTGTCTCATGGTTATGAGTATTTTGGATAAGAGTCACCGGAATGGTATTCAAGCGCCAGTTCCAATTCTTCAGGTTTTGGGTTACGGGGATCATATCAATACAATCGACAGGACAAGGTTCAACGCAGAGATCGCAACCCGTGCAATCGGTTGTCAGTACAGTGTGCATCAGCTTACCCGCACCGATAATGGCATCCACGGGGCAGGCTTGAATACATTTAGTGCAGCCAATACATTCGTCTTCACGTATGTAGGCCACTTTTTTCACTTGTGATTGTGCCTCGGCGTTCAGCGGCTCGGGCTCTACGCCCATCAGAGTTGCGAGCTTTTCCATGGTAGCAGTGCCCCCTGGAGGACATTTGTTGACTTTATCGCCGTTGGCTATCGCTTCAGCATACGGGCGACAACCTGGGTATCCACATTGACCGCATTGAGTTTGTGGCAGTATGGCTTCGAGTTCATCGACAATCGGATTGCCATCGACCTTAAACTTAACGGCAGCAAAACCGAGTAAGACCCCAAAGACTAATGCCAAGAGAGTCAACAACATGACAGCGATTAAAATTCCAGACATCTTACTTAACCAATCCAGTGAATCCCATAAAGGCGAGGGACATCAGTCCTGCGGTGATCATGGCAATGGCGCCGCCTTTGAAAGGTAAGGGGACATCGGCTGCAGCCAAACGTTCGCGCATCGCCGAGAAGAGAATTAACACTAAAGAAAAGCCTAATGCCGCACCAAAGCCATAGATAGCTGATTGGATAAAATTGTGCTTTTCGTTCACGTTTAATAGAGCTACACCCAACACGGCACAGTTTGTTGTGATCAGCGGTAGGTAAATGCCTAAGGCGCGATGCAGCGCAGCACTGGTTTTTTGTACCACCATTTCAGTAAATTGCACCACAACCGCAATCACTAAAATGAAGCTCATGGTTCGCAGGTAGCTCAAATCAAAAGGCAATAACAGATACTGGTTGACGAGATAACTGAGAATAGAGGCTAGCGTCAGTACAAAAGTGGTCGCCATAGACATGCCAATAGCGGACTCCAATTTACTGGAGACCCCCATGAAAGGACACAAGCCTAGGAATTTTACTAAAACAAAATTATTGACCAGCACTGTACTGATTAACAAAAGGAGATATTCAGTCATCTCATTACTTTTCTAAACGGATCTTGGCGGTATTATCGACTTTTCCGTTTGTATAAACAACATATAGAATGCAGGGTTAAGCATCTTTACTGTAAATATTGGTGGCGAATTAACCCCTTAAAGAATTAAATTTGATCAGTAATCGTGATGGCTTGTGGCTGAGCGATGTAATAACCCTGTAATCCATCGACTAAGAGTTTTTCGAGGGTCAGTTTTTCTTCTTGGCGTTCAACGCTGGTTGCGATAACTCGAATACCAATGCGTCTTGCAACATCCACCATCATACGGACAAAGAACTTATTATTGCTGTCTTCATCAATGTTCGAGGTGTAGCTGCCATCGAGCTTGATGTAGTCAGGGTGCACTTCACGGAAGAATTTGAAAGAGGTGAAGCTCATGCCAAAACGTTCAATCGATACCCGTGAACCGACACTATGCACTTCGCGAACGAACTTATAACTGGCAGCTAAATTAGACTGCATGCCAGATTCATTGATCTCAAACACTAAGCGTGAAGCGATGTATGTTTGCTTACCTAAAATGTCCTTTAGCCAAGCGACAAACTTATCTTGATGGGCTGAAAATGCACTGATATTGATGCCAAAGTAACCCGCAATGTTCGGGTTTTCCTTAAGCATTCTTAATGCGCTGATCACCACCAGTTTATCTAATTCAGTACACATGCCGTGACGTTCTGCCATCGCGATTACTGTGGTGGTGGGCAAGAGCTTGCCTTCACTATTATAAAAACGGGCTAATAACTCACGGTAAACTTCGACATCGTTACGACAAGGTTGAATGGGCTGTTGGTAGAACGTTAATGCTTGGCGCGTGACTAAATCATTTATGGCCATTTTCCAACGGTCATCACCAAACTGTTCAGCAGGATTAATTTTTTCTTGGATATGATAGCTATTGGGCCCAAGAGTCTGCGCGATGCTGACTGCAGTATCCACAATCGTCAGTAAATTAACGGCATCGGTACCTTGGCGATAGGGAACTAAACCGATATGGGCAACAGATTCCGCTTTTGTTATCTGCAAATATTCATCGAGATAAATTTTTAATTGATCTAAAAATTTTGATGCATCGTTTAGCATGACATCAGGAATGAAGATGGCAAAATCAGCGCCAGATACTCTGAAACATTCAGCATCAGAATACTTGCTACAGGCCCTACGAATGCAATTTGCGACGCTTGAAAGGTAATCATCCCCCGCGGTTCGCCCTTGGTTTTGATTGATTTGCGCAAGCTCAGTGGCTTTTACCATCGCCATGAGTCCTAGCTGTGGGATATCTGGGTGGCTTATGGCTTCTAATTTTTGGGTAAAACGTTGGCGACTCCCAAAACCTGTCACTGTATCTTGATAGGTCGCTTTATGGAGTTGGGCATTTTCTTGATTGAGTTTATCCATTTGCGTTTTAAGTTGTAGACGGCACTCTTCGAGCGAAATCGCAATCGGATTGAGATCACCTTTGAGTGTTGATGATGCGACAGCAGAAAACGCTAAGTCAGGTATTTTTGAAATATAATCAGCGGCATAACGTATCGAAGCCTTATGTTTTAACATGAGCATAATAAACACTAACAGTAAGCTAATGTATGCCACTATTAACATAATGCCGAGCTTTTGGATGTGATTAATTGAAGTGTCAATGGCCTGGTTGGCACTGAGTTTGACGTGTAAGCGACCGTTTGCCAATTTTTGTGTGTGGCTGAGTTCGATGGAAAATAAATGGGCTAAAGGATGCGAGTCTGCGCTGTCTAAGCGGCCTTCGGTATGACTCAGTTGGCCATCGATATCATCAATATATTGAAAAAACAGAAATGAGTCATTTTCAGAAAGCTTTTTGAAAAGTTCAGCACCATTACCACTCCATTGTTGGTAGTGAATTAAGCTGGTTTTGAAACTGTCGAGTTCTTGTTGTTGCTGGGTTTTTAATTGGCTATTTTCGTTTTGATATACCCAAGCAAACAGGCCTAAGAAGATAAGCAGTAACATAATGGGATATGATTTTGATATGGCCATAAAAATCCGCTCTATTTTGGGTGAGCTCGAACAGGATAAGTCTAGAAGACTTAAATGTAGCTATCTATGTGATGTCGTTCATGAATTTATTTTAATAAGCTGATAACAGTGTAACTGCATTTACTTAAAAACAAAATGAAAAAAATGAGGCTGTTTGGGTGGGGCAGTACGAAAATGAATTTTAAACGCAGAATGAATGGCTCCCCTGACTGGACTTGAACCAGTGACATACGGATTAACAGTCCGCCGTTCTACCGACTGAACTACAGGGGAATCGATTGACAATACAACTATTGACTTGGTTGCAATAACACTTTTTAAATGGCTCCCCTGACTGGACTTGAACCAGTGACATACGGATTAACAGTCCGCCGTTCTACCGACTGAACTACAGGGGAATCGTTTTGATATAGTTATCGCGTTTTAACGTTACTTAAACTGGCTCCCCTGACTGGACTTGAACCAGTGACATACGGATTAACAGTCCGCCGTTCTACCGACTGAACTACAGGGGAATCGTTTCAAATAATCTTAAAGACTCGTTGAGAACGGAGCGCATAGTAAAACGCTCTGTTGGATGAGTCAACTCGAGTTACTAAAAAAAGTGTAATTAAGCAGTTAAGTGCTCATCTAATGTGCATGGTGGTGCAGAATTCAGCATTTTTATCGAGAAATTATTTAATCACTGGCGATATAGCCAATATTAAATTTGTCGTTTCATGTTGAAAAACTATTGAATTGAGATGACTCGCGAAATAAGCAGTACTATTTTTGGTCTCTTTGATAACAATGAATAAATTGTTAAGTGAGCGACGCATAACACCTGCTTATGTGCAGGTGTTATGGGTGTTTTAATTGAAATGGGCAAAGTATAAAATAGAAATCAGGTCTATTAGCGTGGATTATGTAAGCCGTGCACACGGTCAACAGTAACATCTAAATCAGTGAGTAAACCGTTGTCAATGCCATAAATCCAGCCGTGAACGGCGACGTCTTGGCCGCGATCCCAAGCTTCTTGTACTATGGTAGAACTGGTGACATTGGCAACCTGTTCAATCACGTTGAGCTCGCATAAACGCGCAAAACGTTTGGCTTCATCCATCTGCAGTAATTCTGCCTGATAGATACGGTAGATATCACGTAAATGTCCAAGCCAGTTATCGATCAGTCCTAAGCGTTGAGTCCCCATGGCAGCGCGTACACCACCACAGCCATAATGACCAACGACCATAATATGTTTCACCTTGAGGACATCAACTGCATATTGCAGTACAGATAAGCAGTTTAGGTCGGTATGGATCACCATATTAGCAATATTGCGATGAACAAAGACTTCACCAGGCATCAGATCAATAATTTGATTAGATGGTACGCGACTATCCGAGCAACCGATCCACAGGTATTCAGGGTTTTGCTGTTTCGCTAATTGTTCAAAAAAAGCAGGATTTTCTTGGCGTATTCGTCCTGCCCAACGGCGATTGTTGTCGAATAAAGGTTGGAGTAGTTTCATTTTAACCTATGTCTCGCTTTAATGGATTTGATTTACAGATGACGAGCGAGAAAATCGGTTAAATGTCGATTAATGAACTCGGCTTGCTCTAGAGTAGAGATATGTCCCGCGGCCGGAATATGCACTAGCTTACTGCCGTCGATGGCATCACTCATCAGGTAACTTTCTAATACGCTGCGAGCCTTATCTTCGACTCCTGCCATGATGAGGCAAGGTAGTGTTAATCGGTCGGCATATTCCATGGTATCGCGGCGTCCAAAAATCATCCGTCCGAGTTTAACGATAGTGGGGATTTGCTGTGCAGGGATAGTCGCAAGAGCGTTTTCAAAGTCTGCGACCCGTACGGGGGTTTTATTTGCGGCATCATCGGCGAAGAACAAAGGTGAGATAGTGCTGATAAGCGCTACAGGAAAGGCCTTGGCGGCAGTAATCATATCCAGCATGCCATCATATTTAGCACGGGTGACTTCGGGTTCAAAACCGATGAAACTGTCGAGCATGATTAAGGTTTGCACTCTTTCCGGCGCTTTGAGCACCAGTTCAGCGCCCCACATGGCGCCCACAGAAAGCCCGATGATACTAAAATCAGTGATTTTGAGGGCGTCCATTAAAGCGATCATGTGGTCGGCAATATCAAGCAGGTTTTTACAATTGTCGGGTAGCACATCTGACTGACCATGACCCCACAATTCGGGCACTATGCAGCGGTAGTGGGGGCTGAGTTGGGCAATTTGAGGTGCCCACATGGCGCTATCCCACAAATAACTGTGGCCAAATAATAATACTGGTCCACTGCCTATGTCGAGATAACTTAAGTTACGTTCGGCAATGACAAGCTGTTGGCGATGTGAAGCAAAATCCATAAAACCTACTTAATTAAATATATTACGTAAAGCCCAGCAGTTTGCTAATGCGTGGGTTTCACGTTTGTGGATGGGGTTGACTAGCCTGCTACGATTAGGGCTGGGCGATACGCAGCACGTATTCATCGATTAAAGAGTCTAATCGGGGCAGTACAGTATTTTTGAGCAACATATCACTATTTTCTAATAGGATAGCTAATTCAGTACGATCGAATTGCGGCAATAATAATTGCGCGACAGGAAAATAGCTGATGTGCCAAGGCTCAGGACTTACCGCGCTTTGTCCC
>JBOFUF010000430.1:0-3564 GCA_051652445.1 Shewanella sp. | reverse complement strand
AACATGACCGACGGTATTGTCGCATTGCACCGTGGTTATAAATTCTAATGATGCCGCAAGAAGTTGTGCTGCTTGCCTGCGCCGCAATTGAAATGGGTCTGAAAAAACTTCAGGCCCAAGCGGGCGATGATTATTCGCGCCAGCGCCAGTTGCATGGCAAAGTGTTTCGCATCCAACTCTCCCAGCTCAGCTGGCCACTTTATTTAGTGTTTGCCAAAGAGATCCAAGTACTCAGCCGCTATGAGGGCGATGTCGATGTCAGTCTAGATGCCGATGCGACGACGCTTTACCGCGTGTCCGAAGGCGCAAACCTGACTGAACTTATCAAGCAAGATAAACTCAAGCTTGAGGGCGATCTCAATTTATTACAAAGCTTTAGCCAGTATCTTCGCGCTATCGAGTTTGACTTTGCCGAGCCAATATCCCGTTATTTAGGTGATGGCCCCACTCACAAACTCATCGGTTCTAGCCATCAGGCAAAAGACTTTGCACTCGACGTGTTGCGTAAAACCCGCTCCCACTTAGGGCAACTCGCCGTTGAAGAGTATCGCCTCGCACCGCACCCCATTGAGTTAATGCACTTTCGCGATCAAATGGATGATTTAGTTGCCGACACTCGCGCGATTGAACAACGGATTGCCCAATTAAGAGACCAAATTAAGCCATGACCTTTGCCAGTATCCGCCGCGGTTACCACGTCATCAAGACCTTGCTGCAGTACGGGTTAGATGACGTATTGCCGCCAAAGATGACACCTTGGTACTTTAAACTCGCCCGTAATAGCCTATTCTGGATCCGCAATAAGCATAAAAATAAGCCCGGTGGCGAGCGCTTAAAATTGGCGGTGCAGGAACTCGGCCCCGTTTATATCAAGCTTGGGCAAATGCTCTCAACCCGCCGCGATTTACTCAGCGATGAGTGGGCCAGTGAATTAGCCATGCTGCAGGACAAAGTGCCGCCCTTTGATGGTGTACTTGCCCGCCAAGCGATTGAAGCTGAGCTAAAAGCGCCGATTGAATCCTTATTTGATGACTTTAATGAAGTTCCACTGGCTTCTGCCTCTATTTCTCAAGTGCATACCGCAACGCTTAAATCTAACGGTAAAGACGTCGTGCTTAAGGTACTGCGCCCTAATGTCGAAACTAAGATTCAGGCCGACCTACAATTAATGGCGCAAACTGCCAAACTGATTGAATATCTCCTCGGTGAAGGTAACCGTCTGCGACCAGCCGAAGTGATTGAAGATTATCGCGTGACCATTTTAGGCGAGTTAAACCTTAAACTCGAAGCCTTAAACGCAGTCAAGCTGCGCAATAACTTCCTTGATTCAGATGCGCTCTATGTGCCTTATGTGTATGAAGAGTTTTGCTACCCACGCCTAATGGTGATGGAGCGTATTTACGGTATTTCCGTTTCAGACATGGCCGCATTAAAAGCACAAGGCACCAACTTTAAGTTATTGGCCGAGCGCGGTGTCGAGCTCTTTTTTACCCAAGTGTTTCGTGACAACTTTTTCCATGCCGACATGCACCCAGGCAACATATTCATCTCCCGCGATCACCCAGAGAACCCCTATTACATCGGCCTAGACTGCGGCATTATGGGCACGCTCAATGATGTTGATAAACGCTATCTGGCCGAGAATTTCCTCGCGTTCTTTAATCGCGATTATCACAGAATCGCCCAGCTCTACATTGAATCTGGCTGGGTATCGGAAAAAACCGATTTACAGGCCTTTGAGCAGGCGATCAAAGTGGTGTGCGAGCCTATGTTCAACAAGCCGCTCGATGAGATTTCCTTCGGTCATGTGTTGCTGGAATTATTCCGCACCGCTCGCCACTTCGATATCGTGGTACAACCCCAATTGGTCTTGCTGGAAAAAACCTTACTTTACATCGAAGGCTTAGGCCGTCAACTGTATCCACAGTTAGACTTATGGCAAACCGCCAAACCCTTTTTAGAGCAGTGGATGGCCGAGCAAGTGGGCCCTAAAGCGATGCTAAAAAAGGTATCCACAAAACTGCCATATTGGGCAGATAAACTACCTGAATTTCCCGAACTCATTTATGATAACCTTAAGTTAGGCAGGAAATTGCTGAGCTCTCAGCAACAAATGCTAGATAAGTATTTGAAATACCAGCAGCAGGCACATAAGAGTAACTACTTGCTTATCACTTCTGCCGTTTTATTGATCTGTGGCACGTTATTGATGGATAGAGACGCTACACTATGGCCCCCTTATATATGTCTGACTACAGGCATTATACTGTGGTTTGTCGGATGGCGATCTAGGCCAAAGAATCGCAAATTTTAGCTAGCACTAATTAATCAGTGGTTCATAATAGAGCCGATATCAATTAAGAGGATACCTTCATGGGTGGTATTAGTATTTGGCAACTGCTTATCGTTGCGTTAATCGTTGTTTTATTGTTTGGAACTAAAAAATTACGCTCTTTGGGTGGTGATTTAGGTGGTGCGGTTAAAGGCTTCAAAAACGCCATGTCTTCAGAAGAAGACAAGAAGGCATTAGAAGACACCGAAGCGGCTAAAACAGCGCAAACAACTCAACAGGCGACTGAAAAGAAACCTGAGTCTAACAAAGAACAGGCGTAACTCTGTATGTTTGACGGTATCGGCTTTATGGAGCTGCTGCTGATCGGTGTTTTGGGGCTAGTGGTTCTTGGCCCCGAACGTCTACCGGTTGCGGTGCGTTCAATTACAGGCTGGATCCGTGCGATGAAACGCATGGCCAATTCGGTAAAAGAAGAACTTGAGCAAGAGCTTAAGATCGAGCAATTGCATGCCGATCTTAAAAAAGCCGAGAGCAAAGGTTTATCTAACCTGTCTCCTGAACTCAAAGAGTCTATTGAACAACTAAAGCAAGCGGCGCAGTCTGTGAACCGTCCTTATCAGGTTGAAGAACTGTCAAAAGACACTCTGGAGCCAGGGAACAAGATTCACACTCCCGTTCAAACGAGCCAAATTAATCCGACAGCCACTGTAGGGGCGAGCCCAGTGTCGGCATCTCCCGCAACTTCAAGTGAGCCATCTCAGGGCGCCGATAGCCGTTCTAACCCGAAAGCCAACGGATAATCCATGTCGCAACAGCAGCCTCTCATTAGTCATTTGCTTGAACTCAGGTCCAAGCTGCTTAGATCCATTGCCAGTGTGTTATTGGTGTTCATTTGTAGCGTGTACTGGGCAAATGACATTTATCACTACATGGCCATTCCCTTAATGAAGTCTCTGCCTATTGGTAGCAGCATGATTGCGACCGATGTCGCGGCACCTTTCTTTGCGCCTTTCAAACTGACTCTCGTTTTATCATTTTTTGTGGCTGTACCCTATGTGCTGTTCCAAATCTGGTCCTTCGTCGCACCGGGTTTATACAAACATGAAAAGCGTCTCGTGATGCCGCTACTATTTAGCAGTACCTTATTGTTTTATCTTGGTATTGCCTTCGCTTATTACATCGTATTCCCTGTCGTTTTTGGCTTCTTCGCGAATACCGCACCTGAGGGCGTGCAAGTCGCGACCGACATTAGCAGTTATCTTGATTTTGTC
>JBOFUF010000429.1:0-1044 GCA_051652445.1 Shewanella sp. | reverse complement strand
CGGCGGTTGGTAGCCGAGATTTAGCTATCTGGGTTGGCTTGATCTGTCTTGCTTTCGGCCTCATTCCTGCCATTTTTTGTAAAGAACGTGCGCTGCCAGAAAACACACCTGAAAAACTAACAATCGCTTCAATTGGTTCTATCTTTGTAAAGTTTTTAAAAGGAATATGGCAAACGTTCAAGTGCGTGCCATTCGTACAACTGTGTAGTGCAACTTTCCTCGTGTTTAACGGTTTTCAAACGGTTGCTCAGTTCGCTTTCTTCATTATTGTCTTTTACGTCTTTAATGGTGACCAAGGTGCCGCTGGTACATGGCCTGCATGGTTTGGTACTCTCAGTTCACTATGCACATGTATGTTAGTTATCCCTATCATCACTAAAATTTCTCAGAAAATGGGCAAGAAAAATGCATTTATCATTGCTACGCTTATTTCGGTTGTGGGTTACATTTTAAGATGGTGGGCGTTCGAAGAAGCACTTAACGAAGGCGCTCGTTGGATGATGTTTGTTTCATTACCATTAATGTCATTTGGTATCGGTGGACTATTTACACTGATGATGTCTATGACTGCTGATGTTTGTGATCTTGATGAACTAGAAACCGGTGAGCGTCGCGAGGGTATCTTCGGCGCAGTTTACTGGTGGTTTGTTAAGCTGGGCACTGCAATCGCAATGCTAATGTCTGGTTGGGCCCTGAGTTCGTTTGGTTATGGTCGACTGGAAGAAATTCGCGATTCGCTGCAATCGGGTGAGCTTCTCATAAACATGCCTGAAGCACTTGAAATTATTAACATGTTACGTATGGCTGACATTATCATACCTGTCACCACCGCATTACTCGCTGTCGTAGTGATTTATAAATACGATTTTACTGAAGAGCGTGCTCGTGAAGTGCGTGATGAGCTTGAGAAGCGCCGTGGTAAAATAGCACCATAAACAGTCCCAAAGCACGATAAGTCCAATACCAAAGCCGCTGTGAGCAATCACAGCGGCTTTGTTTTAGGTGCAATAACTGTTTGCTGCGGAATAGATTGCGTCTAAGCAG
>JBOFUF010000428.1:0-11601 GCA_051652445.1 Shewanella sp. | reverse complement strand
AAGAGAATTCCACCTGTCTTGTAGATCCAGCCTGCAACGGTACTGTGGAAGTTGTATTGAGCCTGCAGTTCCGGTGTGGGGTCTTGGAAGGGCATGCCGGCAAAAAGTAGATCGTACACAAACCCAGACAGCGCCATGGCTATGCCCATTATCGGCATTGATAGAATTTTGCTCATTCTTTTCATTCTAGTCGGATTCCCCTGACAGCATTCATGAAGTACCACCATGCTTGAACTTTGCAAGGTGTCCGTCCAACGTCTTAGTATTTATGCGCATGCGCGTTTACCTCATTAGACCAGTAAAACGCGCATCGTTAATTATTTGTTATTAAAAAGAATTTATCAGGTTTTTATCCAATACACCATCTGGAAAAACGCGCATGCGCGTTTACCAAACCTATTATCTAATTTAGCAAAATGCATACATCAATGATTTGATGGGTTTTTATTAATTTAAGGCTGGGTAAACGCGCAAACTAATGAGCTTAAAAACACTCAAAAACATCTACATTTAAATATGACTGTATACCCATACGTTGATAGTCGCTTTATGGTAGGGCAATTCATTCGTTCGTTTTCGATTCACTCAATGAATGCTAGCAAGCTTTGGGGCAATCGTTTTTAAGCTACACGAACAGCGAGAGAGGTCGTTAGGATTGGCATTGTTGTAGCAGTGACCTTCTAAAACAGGGCTGTTTTCGTCGCGCCCTCAGGGATGCTTCTTGTGAAATAAAGGGGTGCTTCTTGTGAGACAAATGGGCACTTCTTGTGAGACAAAGGAGTGGTGAGTCAGTGGGGAAACCATGCCAATGAATGCTGTGGAATTGAGTTAACTTGCTTTAGGATCATAAACTTGAGTGGCTGCGTAAAGAAGCTTACGTTGCCACTCAAGTTTAATGTTTTAATGTATTACTCGAGCATTGTTACTTTATTCGAGCTTTATCTTTTTCCGCGCCAGACTCAGTACCCAGTCATCGCGCCACTGACACATCAACAAGCTCTAACGAAATAAGCTACATAAAGGCTTTGGTAAAGGCTTCCTTCGACTGGCTAATGTAGTTACGGGCGCTTTTGGCGTGTTGCTCCCATACTGCCCTGTCGCTTGGGTCGGTGAAGGGGTTTTGTTCTGTAGCAATGGAGCGCTCAAATTTGTCGTAGAAGGTCAACATGGCTGACGTTATCTGGTTAAAACGTTCCTTGAACTCTTGAAATCCATCAATTTTCTCAGTGGTTTTAATCATGTATTGCACTAACTCTGCATTGCTGTTCGAAGCCAATAACGCCTCAGCTTTAGCACTGATATTGACGCTCGCCTCGGCAATCACTTGCGCCCGTGCTTGCTCATCTTTACTCATCACTCGGCTGTAATTTTCAGGTGTGCGGGCAATGCTGGCATGCTGTAAGTAACTGCGCAGATGCTTATCAAGATCCTTACGGAAATTATCTAAGTTCTTCTGCATACTGACTAAATCATTGTCGAGTGCGGTGACTTGTTGCAGCTCTTTTTCGATTTCAGACATAAAACGTTCGGCTTGCTGATAAATTTTCAGACCATTTTCTTCGGCAAACTTTTTATCACTCCGGCTTAAGTCACTGTTGTCATAGTTGGAGCGATCGAACGTCGCCGCTAAGAATGACTTAAAGGGTTCGGCAAAGGCGGAATACGCGCCAGCACTGACGACGTTTAAGGTGGCGGTGGCTAAGTCGCCAAAGGGTTTTATCATAGAGCCTAAACGTGCCTGCTGTAGGGGTGACGCCACCCGTTTAGCGTCAGTTAAAACCGACCTAAAGGTGTTATATCCCATAGGGTTAGACATTTTATTGCGCTCAGACGTTGCCAACACAAAGGTAATACTGGAGTAAATGGCATGAGAATATTCTAGGTATTGCCTTTGGCTCTCAAGCTGGGCGGCATAATTTTTCCCTAACGTGCGAAAGGATTCTGACTGCACTTCGTAATTTTTGTCGGCTTTCAGCTTATCTAAAATCCCACCGATAATTTTCTGCTCATTTTTTTGCAGGGCCATATCAAGGCGAATTTTCCCTAAACTCAAATCATCCAAACTGATGGGCCCATTGATAGCCTCAATATCAAGGCGAATATACTGGCGACTCGGCTCATCAATTGAGACTCGGTGGGCCAAATATTCCGTTGCGCCAGGGGTCATATCAATTAACGCGACGTGCTGCCACTGGGCATCGAGCTTAAGTATCGGTGAGGTTAATACATTGATGCGGTATTGAGTTTGGGTATTTTGAGTTTTGACCCAAAAAGCCAATAGCCCCGCTTCAGAAATCGGATATTTACTGACAATACTGCTATTGCCTTCGGCGCAAAGCAACGCGCTTTCACCACTGCGAGGTTCTGCCCCATCAAACTGGCATCCCACAATCCACGACCAAGGCTGAGCTAAGCGGTCACCTTCAAAATCGCTGGCAAAGACTAACTCATTCTCTTTGGCGTTGGCATGAACTGCGGTTAACACGCCAAGCAACAGCATAGAAATGACGGCAATGGTGCGCATAAAGGCCTCATAAACATAAATGACTAAAATTAACGAGCGAGTGATTCGGCTCAATACCCCGTCATATCAACGATCAATGTATCCAAACCCTAAGCCAATTCAACCTGTTGATGGGGCACGATGGCCTCAACTCAACTCAACGGCCTGCTTGGTTAAGTCATTTTGATAGCAGATTAAACCAGCGAAATGTACCAGAGGCCATCATCCCACGCTAGCCCTAAGTCATGTTTAACGATGAAACAGAGCTGGGACATTGCCATTGGGGCTATTCATCGCCCCAATGGTAAAATTTGCGTAAAACGAAACACTTAGGTCTCAGCTAAAGATGCCTGACCTCGCCCCTTGTGTCGAGTCAGCAATCATCAATCAGCAATCATCAATCAGCAAAAACCAATACCGCCCAAACTCAGCATTAATGCAGACGCGCCTCGACTCGCTTCATGGCATAAAACATCCATATGGTCAGAATAGTGCTACAGGTCGCGAGCGACACCCACACACCAATCACCCCAAACGCCCATGCAAAGCAGTAGATAATCGCAGCGATAAGAATAAGCTTAGCGCCCGTCAGCATAGAAGCTTGTTTCGAACAATTAATGGCTTGAAAGAAACTCGCACCGACTAAGATGAGGCCTTCCATCGGCAAGCCCCAGAAATACCAGCGCATCCCTTCAATTGCCACTGGGGTTAAATTTGGATTATCACCGGCAAACAAATACACCAGCCACTCAGGGCGAGAATAAATCAGCGCTAAACCTAAGGCTGCGGTAAGCAACGTCATGCCAAAGGCAATATTGCGCGCTTGTTTAACCCTGTCAAAACGCCCCGCTCCCGCGTTAAAGCTATAAATAGGTTGAGTCCCGAGGGCAATACCTTCAAAAATCAAATAGAAAAATGCTTCTGTGTAACTGACCACCCCATAGGCTGCGACGTGTAAGGGACCACCGACCCACAAAAAAGCGGTATTGTGCAGGGTTAACACTATCGATAAATAGAGGTTGATTAAAAAGCTGGGGAAACCCACGCTAGCTATATTAAGGCAATGATCGAGCTTGAGCCGCATCTGCTCAAGGTTGATTCTCAATTGAGTGCGCGGACTGAAAAAGTGCTGTAAGCACAACAGTCCCGTTACCGCCTGCGACAACATGGTCGCAATGGCAGCGCCCGCTAAACCAAAGGGGAAAACCACAATAAACAGCCAATCTAAGAAGGTGTTTAATACCCCGCCCAATATCAGCACCCAAGTCACCATGGATGGCCTGCCATCGTTACGCAGTAGCGTGGTAAAGGTCATTGAAATAATCGGGAAGTGGCATAGGGCGAAATACCAAAATAAATATTCGTTAGCGCTTGTTAGGATCTCGCCTTGCGCCCCAAGGGCAACCAAAATATCCCGCGAAAATATCCCACCGACGAGGGCAAAAAAGCACCCCGCCAATAAACATAAACTAAAGGCATTACCGAGCAGTTTACGGGCCTTGACGACATTACCTTGACCAAGATTGATTGATACTAATGCGCCGCTACCCATGCCGATCATTGCGCCTATGGCGTATAAAATCGCGCCAACAGGATAAGCTAACATCATCCCCGCCAGCCCGGTTTCACCCAAATAATGCCCAACGAATATGCCATCAATCGTCACATATACGCCCGTCACCAACATTGAGGCTATGGTCGGTATGGTATAGCGCCAAAAAAGTTTGCTCATCGGCTCTTCGATCAAGCTCATATCCGCAGGAGCATGATGAGATGTTGTGGCTGTCATTCGCGTGTCTCATAAAAAGGGAGGCTAGAGTCGTATCTATTTAGAAAATTGATCGGGTGAACAAAAATACGACTATCGATTGTACCTAAATTAAGCACGAACTAAAAGGATGTTCATCGTGAACCATAACCCACAAAAATTAATCATCACAACGACTTAAGCCGCAACATCTTAAGCCACAGGCGCGCGACAAACTCAACACGGTTTAATAACAGTTGTAGGCTAACGCATCATTTTCTGCTACTTTTTGGATGTTCGGAGCCTAATTAGGTAAAGTATCTGCTTAAACAAGCCGATTTTGCTATTTAAGCCTGATGGAACCTTTAACTTTACAAGATTAAACTATTGATACTTAATAATTTAATCTTAAAATAATTCGATAACAATAATAAGGGAAGGACATGAGTCACAATAGTCCAAATGCAGGCAACGATCTGCGGGAAGTCAAACAGCTGGGGATGTGGGCCTCCATCACTAGCTTAGGGTATGTGTTTTGGCTGGTCGGCGGGATGGAGTTAGTCGAGCGTATCGCCTACTACGGTGTTAAAGCCAGTGCTGGATTGTATGCTAAAGCGCCAGAGTCTGCCGGCGGTCTGGGCATTAGCTTAAGCGACTACGGTATTATTATTTCCCTCTGGGCGATCATGCAAACTTTTGTGCCCGTATTCACTGGGGGTATGTCTGACCGAGTGGGCTACAAAGAAACCATCTTTGGCTCCACCATTATTAAAATTTTTGGCTATCTGGTGATGGCATTTTTCCCCAGCTTTTGGGGCTTTCTTGCTGGTGCGATCCTGCTTGCCATCGGTACCGGCATATTTAAACCGGGTATTCAAGGCACCTTAGTGCTGACGACCCATCGCAATAATACGTCAATGGCTTGGGGCATTTTTTATCAAGTAGTCAACATTGGCGGGTTCCTCGGCCCCTTAGTTGCCGTGCACATGCGCCAATTGTCATGGGACAATGTATTTTTTGCCTGCGCCGCGATAATCTCACTCAACTTCTTATTTTTGCTCTGCTATACCGAGCCAGGTAAAGCCGAGCGACTCGAGCGCAATAAGCAAATAGCATCGGGTGAAATCGAACAAGAATCCCTGTGGCGTGATGCTTGGCGTGAGCTAAAAAAACCGATTGTTATTTACTATATGTTGGTATTTTCGGGGTTTTGGTTCTTATTTAATGCTTTGTTTGATGTGTTACCCATCCATATTTCTGAATGGGTCGATACCAGTGTGATTGTCACCTCCCTGTTTGGCAGCGAAGGCACCAGTAACGGTATTTTACAATTCTGGCTCGGCCTTAATAACGAAGGCACCAAGGTGATGCCCGAGGGCATGCTCAACCTAAATGCGGGTTTGATTATGACCACCTGCTTTATTGTCGCTGCGCTAACGGCTAAATACCGGATCACTACCGCCATGTTTATTGGTTGTTTACTGAGTATTTTAGCCTTTGTCTTTATCGGTGCTTTCAATGCGGCATGGTTTATCGTATTCGCGATTGCCATGTTTTCCATTGGCGAAATGATGATTAGCCCGAAGAAAAACGAGTTTATGGGAAATATTGCTCCCGAAGGCAAAAAAGCCATGTATTTAGGCTTTGTGATGCTACCCCAAGGGATAGGCTGGGGATTAGAAGGCTACTTTGGCCCTAAACTCTATGAGATTTATGCATCAAAGGAATTGTTTTCGTTGGACTTATTGCTAGAGCGCGGCATGAGCAGCACTGATGTCAACGCCATCCCCCAAGGTGAAGCCTTTACGACCTTGGTGAGTTACACAGGTGAAAATGCGCAGGACCTCACCCAATTGCTGTACCACAGCCATAACATTGGCATGGCGTGGTACATCATCGCCGCGATAGGGACGATTTCGGCTGTGGGGATTTATTTTTATGGCAAGTGGTTACTCACACTGCAAAGAGCCCAGCATACGGCCTAAGCGCCGCGTAAAGAGAACGACAAGATGAACACTGTTCATCTTGTCGTGCGATGCCTGTATCAGACAGCACCTAGCAACAATTCTGGCGTAAATTGCTCAGGAGAGAGTATTAAGCCTAAGCTGTCGATTTGCACATTCAAACGATTGAGATCTTGAGTCAGTGCCGGTAAGGTCAGGGTATTGTCATCGAGTGCATACACTTGCCTTAAACTAGTGTAATAAAACAGCAGTGTAATCAAAGCATTTACATCATTTTGCGCCGCAGCGGCTTTAATCTTTATCAGTTTGCGATAAATACGATTTTGCAGCTGCTTCAGTTGCCACACGTAATAAATTTCCCTGAAAAAAGGTCGGTCTTTTAAGTTGTAAATCACCGCGCTACATAAACCTAAACTGAACATCACGCCTAAGAGATTCAAATGGAAATGACCTGTTGGCTCACCCGGCACTGGCGTTGTCCCGAACAGTGCAATCAGCCCGGCACCAAAAATCAGCGCCAGTACGGCTAGGCTAACAACTAGAATGACAATGAATACATTCATATTTTTACGATACAAGGTTTTATCTATGTCCTGCAGTTTCATAACATCCCGCTTAAATAAACCACCCAGCGTTGGGCTATAAATCAAATGAATGGCAGAGCATACCGCAATCCCCTTTATTCGACCTTAACTGATTTAAATGCATAGCTAAAATACATTTCTCCCATCAGTGAATGATACAAACTGATTAACGAAACTGCCCAAGGGATAGGATGATGTATCGATTGAAGATTAACGGCTTAATAGCTTGCGATTCGGGACAATAAAACTAATTTGCCATTTATATCAATACATTAACACGTTAACAATCACCCGAGTCTGGGTAAAGCTTACTAAGATTAACCCTCATTAATTTCATGACGATATCACCGCTTTTACGGGATCCCGTGCCTGTAATAAAAAATGTTCGGGAATTGGGTTAGCTAAGACAAGCAATCAACTGCTGCTCAATCTCGTCCCAATTGACGTCGTCCAGGGTAATCATTTCTAGTCTGGAATCTAAGGTGTCATCGAGTTCAACCACAGTAAACTCATGATCAATCCAGTTAAATCCTGCAATTCCATCAGTTGTGATCATCACGGCCTTTAATCTAAGCAACACTTGCCCAACGTTGGATGGCTGAGTTTGCCGCTGAATAAAATCCATTAATTTATCAAAATCAAATTCTTGGCTCGGTTCAAATACCCAGCCGCAACTAAAACACCCTTCACCTTGATTTTGCTTACGCACTATGCCGCGATCATCAAAATCAAGTGCGGCTGCGATTGCACCTTCGGCAAAGAGACTCAACTCACTCAAACGCGATCCACCAGCACGAAACAGGCTTGGGGGCGTCGGTAGACTGCCCAGCTTTAGGCCCTCGCGAGTATGCCCACGGGTGTTGAGTGACACGCGCCTTGGTTGGTTAAGATAATCCAGCAAAGCGCGAGGTAAAGGCTGTTGATTAGAGTGGCTTACCACGGGAATATCTGTACGTTCAATATGGCTTAAATAAGTCTGCAATTCATACAGTAATTTAGTATTTTCAGCATCATACAAATCAGATTTAGTTGCGATGATCACATCGGCCACTTGCAACTGTTGGATGAAGTTTGCATGTCCGCGATAGCGGGGATCGTGGATCTTCCGCGCGTCCACCAAACAGAGGGTGCTGCGCAGTGAAATCACATCTTGATAATGGGGCGCACTCAGTACTTTAATGATTTCATTCGGATGCCCAAGCCCTGTCGGTTCTATCAGTAAGCGATCTGGCTTTGCTTTCGCAATCAACTGATTGATTGCCACTTGCGTCGGTACGCCCGCGGCGCAGCACATACAGCCACCCGCAACCTCACGAATTTGTATGCCGTTATCGGAGGAATTCAGTAACCCCGCATCAATGCCAACCTCACCAAACTCATTGACCAGCACAGCCCAAATTTCATCCGCGGGTTTAGTCGCCAGTAATTTTTTAATCAAAGAGGTTTTACCAACACCTAAAAAACCTGTAATGATATTGGTGGGAATCGCTTTGATAATCATAGAGAAACTCGCTCGAATAGATAGCTTGGCGCTCGAGTGTAGAAGTATTGGCTTTGAAGCTCAACAAAAAGCGCATCCTGAAGATGCGCGTTGAGGTTTAGCATGGCACAGACGATGCGCCAGTGACACGGCTTGGCTGACCGGCGCGGTGTACTTTACTGAGTCTTGTTTATTTTGCTTTTTGGCCGCGAGAGCCAAAACCGGACTTATTGCTGACCAAATTCGACTTAGGTTTAGTCGCATTAAACGGCTTACCTGAGCCAGAAGCTGGCTTAGCACGGCTAGCAGATTTATCGCCAACCACTTTGCTGTCCTGCGCTTTACCTTTGGCGTACTTACCCTGGCGAGACTGGCCAATAGTGCGATCCTGTGGCGCCTTATGGCTCCACTTTCCAATCGGCTTAATCGGTGCGGCAGGCGCGTCACGGTAACGGGCAGGCAAAGGCGTGCCTTCTTCATAACCCGGTTGTACCGACACGGGCAGTTTTTGCTCAATCAAGGCTTCAATTTCAGCGAGCATGTCATCGTCAGAAGGTGAAACAAACGAAATAGCCCGACCCGCGAGTCCAGCACGGCCTGTACGACCAATACGATGGATATAGTCTTCGGCGAGGAAAGGTAATTCAAGGTTGATCACCATCGGCAAGGCATGAATGTCTAAACCACGCGCGGCCACATCGGTCGCCACCAGCACCCGCAATTTACCGGCTTTAAACTCTTCCAACACTCGATTACGCGCGCCTTGGGTTTTATCGCCGTGGAACACGCCTGCGGCTATGCCATCGAGCTTTAATTCTTGTAATAAATGCTCGGCGCTTTCTTTCGTGCTGGCAAATACCAGCACTTGACGCCAATTATTGCGACCAACGAGTTCAGATAGCAACTCAGCTTTGCGACGCTTATCAACACGATAGACTTCCTGCACCACTGTGGATGCGGTCGTCGTGTCCGCCACATTCACCCACTGAGGTTCATTGAGCATCTTCTGGGCAAGTTGTTTAACCGCATCGCTATAGGTCGCTGAAAACAACATAGTTTGATGCTCTAGCGCAATTAAGCGTTTCACTTTTTCAATGTCGCGCACAAAACCCATGTCTAACATGCGGTCAGCTTCGTCGATCACTAAGGTGGTAACGCTCGACAAATCTAACTGGAATTGGCCGATAATGTCGAATAGACGACCCGGTGTCGCCACCAGAATATCAACCCCCTGCTCTACCCCTTTACGTTGGGGATTCATGTTCGCCCCGCCGTAAACGGCCAAGGTTTTCAGTGGCAGGAACTGGCTGTATTTTTGGATATTTTCGCAGACTTGAATGGCAAGTTCGCGGGTGGGTGTCATCACTAACGCGCGTAAAATAGGTTTGGCATTGACATCACTGACTAACGTTTCCGCCGCCAACTTTTCAAGTAAAGGCAGAGCAAAGGCAGCCGTCTTACCTGTTCCCGTTTGGGCGCAGGCCATAATGTCTTTGCCTTCAAAGGCAAGCGGGATCACTTTCTGTTGCACTTGAGTGAGCTGCTGATAGCCACACTCAGTTATCGCATTCAAAATAGGAGAAGATAAACCGAGTGTTTCAAATTTCATAAGGACTCTTTAGCTAAGTGGTAAAACTTTAATGCGAGGTGATACTCAATGCCCCAACACGGGGCCGCGGAGTCTAGCAAAATCTGCGGCGTTTTTATAGGCAATTATCACCACTACGTTAATCTCTCCTTAGACATGGCTAGCTAACGGCGGATTCTGCAGATATTTTTGAGCAAATTCACTGGCAGGTACAGGACGGGAGAATAAGTAACCTTGGCCATAATCACAGCCTGCCGCCAATAAAATTTGGCGCTGCGCCTCGGTTTCGACACCTTCTGCAATCACTTTCATGCCCAATTTGTGGGCCATGACAATGATCGCTTCACAAAGAATGTGATCGTTTGAATCGGTATCAATGTGGCGGGTAAAAGATTGATCAATTTTAAGATAATCGATATCAAACTTTTTTAAATAGGCGAGGGACGAGTAACCTGTACCAAAATCATCCAGTGAGACTTGCACGCCTGCATCGCGGTAGGCCAGCAGTTTTTCGGTCACGCCCATGCTGGCATCCAATAATAAGCCTTCGGTAATTTCAACGCACACGCCCGCGCCGGTGATATTGAGCTCTTGTAATAATGTCAGCCAATCATTAAGCAGTGTCCCTTCATCGCGAAATTGTATCGGAGATTTATTCACGCTGATTTGAATGTCGACACCGACCTCATGATGCCAAGCCGCACTTTGACGAGCGGCTTGCTCAAATACCCAATTACCAATTTCAACAATCAAACCCGTGTCTTCAGCCACAGGGATAAACTCCGCAGGTGACACAGCACCACGCTCTGCATGGTGCCAGCGGATCAAGGCTTCAGCCTTGGTCACTTCACCCGTTGCTAAGGCGACAATCGGCTGATAATGCAGTTCAAATTCTTTATTCGCCACCGCTTGGCGCAAGTCTTGGATCAACCGCATGCGATATTTGGCATACTCCTGCATCGAGGCGGTGAAATAGTTAAAGCGATTGCGCCCTTGATCTTTGGCCGCATACATCGCTTGATCCGCATGTTTGAGTAACCCTTCGATACTGGTCGAATCATCAGGATATAAAGTAATCCCAATACTGGCGCTGATATAAGCGGTTTCTTCACCTAGGGTGTAGGGTTCAGCAATTCGCCGTAGAATATTCTCGGCGACACGCTCAATTCCTTTATGATCGCCGATTGAACTTAATACCACAGTAAATTCATCACCGCCAAGACGCGCGACAACGTCAGTTTCACGTACACAGGATGTTAAGCGACTCGCGGTTTCTATCAGCAGTAAATCACCCATGGCGTGGCCTAAGGTATCATTGACTTCTTTAAAAAAATCTAAGTCCAAGAACAATAAGGCAAAGTGATTGCGATTTCGGTCGGCATTTTTCACTTCGCTGCTTAAGTACTCCAACAACATACGCCGGTTCGGCAAGCCCGTTAGCGTGTCATAATTGGCCTGCTTCCAAATCAAATGTTCATTTTGCTTCTTATCGGTAATATCGGAGAACAGCGCCACTCGTCGATAGGGTTGGCCTTCTTTGTCATTAATCGTATTGATCGTTAACCATATAACATATTCTTCGCCATTCTTGCGTCTTAGCCACATTTCACCTTGCCATTGGCCTTTTTCACGGAGCGCTTGATTCATTGCAATATAAAAATCACGGCTATTAAGATCGCAGCAAAGCAATTGAATATGTTTATCCCGCACGTCGAATTCACGATAACCCGTAATC
>JBOFUF010000427.1:0-2899 GCA_051652445.1 Shewanella sp. | reverse complement strand
GTTCTTCATCGTCATTCTCGTTGTCACAGCCCCCTTCATTCATATCGTCATCGACGTCATCGGCACCTAAGTCAAATTCGGTTGTATCTTCGTTGGCTGCGGGTGTCATGTGCTCTTGAATCGATTCAACATCTACCCTTGGGTCTAGCGCTGCTGCCAGTGGTGAAGACACTAAGTCGCCCGTCGCCATGATGTAATCTTGGGTGACATGAGTTTCGGCTTTTTGCTGCGAATGTACATAACGTAAGCGCACAAAGAGGACCAAGGTACAGGCAGACATAAAGCCATATAACATGTTATTGCCAAACCATTGCATTAAGGTTGAGGCGATAAGCGGACCGATACTGGCGCCTAAGCCGAAAGTTAATAATATGGTGGCCGATAAGCCGACTCGCTCATTTTGTTCTACTCGGGAATTAGCAAGCGCTGTGGCAAGCGGATAGAAAGTGAAACCTAAAATACCAAATAGGAAGGTCATCACCAGTGAAATCACCGGATGGTAGGGCGTTAAGGCGATTGCTAAGGCTAGGATGCCGAGCAATATACAGTTGATACGGATAAGGCGACTGCGGGACATAATGTCGGACAGTTTTCCCATTGGCCATTGTGCCAGTAATCCCGCTAAAATCGTTGCGGTCATATACGTGGCAACTTTTTCAGGCGGCAAACCTAAGTTGCTGGCATAGGCAGGGGCGAGACCATAAAACGACCCGACTATCATGCTACCAATTGCAATGGTCGTGAGTGCCTGTGGCGCTTGTTTCCAGTAATAAGTAATTTTGAGTGGGGCTGGGATTAAGGGCGCAGGGTGAAGACGACGGGTGAGTGAAATCGGTACGATACACAGTGAGAAACAAATTGCGATAAGCAGTAGTGGCTCAAGTCCTAATTCGGGGAAGATGCTAATCGCCCCTTGGCCTAATATCAGGCCAAAGTAAGACACAATCATATAACTGGCAAACACAGTCCCTCTTTGATTACTTTCAGCTTGTTCGTTAAGCCAACTTTCTAGCACCATGTATTGGCACATCATTCCCATGCCGACAACGAGTCTGAGTAGTAGCCAAACCGCTAACTCATCCACCAGTGCGTGGCCTAACGCTGAGGCGGCCACAATACCAGCACTGGCGACAAAGGCGCGGATATGGCCTACTTGAGCGATAAGGCGGTGGCCAAGCTTAGATCCAGCAACGAGGCCAACATAATAGGCTGACATCATGCCGCCAATCCATATTTGTGGCACATCCATCATCGAGAGCCTGAGCCCAAGATAGGTGGTAAGCAAACCGCTGGCTAATACCATTAATAATGTGGTGCTATATAAAGAGGCGAAAGTGCGCAGCGGATTAGACATATACAACTCCGAAAACACAAATAAGATTGATAATGAGGAGTGAGTATATCAGGGGTTAGTGTTTATGTTGTGTTGCAAATTGTAGGTAAACATTGATTAATTACACATTTTTGCTTAAAAAGATTCGAATTGTCGGCGTAACCTAGGGGAATATTAATAACATAGTTAATTGGACCCCCTCAAAGTTATTGCTTGAATTTCCGGCTTGCTTTCTGTAGTATCTCGCGCTCAAATCAGTCACTATTTTTCGTTCCTTGCCTCCATTTGGTTTGACTGAGCCAATACCGAGGCTACATAACCGTAAGGAGCAATAAATGCGTCATTACGAAATCGTATTTATGGTTCACCCAGATCAAAGTGAACAAGTACCAGGTATGATTGAGCGTTACACAGGTGTTATCACCGAAGCTAACGGCACAATCCACCGTTTAGAAGATTGGGGCCGTCGTCAACTGGCTTACCCAATTCTTGATCTGCATAAAGCTCACTACGTTCTGATGAACGTTGAAGCTAAAGCAGAGACGATCGAAGAGCTAGAAACAGCTTTCCGTTTCAACGACGCTGTTCTGCGTAACATGGTAATGCGTACTAAAGTTGCCGTTACTGAAGCATCGCCAATGGCTAGAGCTAGAGATGAGCGCGATTCACGTCGTGGCCCAGCTGGCGAACGCTCATATGATGAAGCTCACGCTGAAGAAATCGCTGAGTAAGGTAATCTGTGACCACCAATAACTTGGTGTTGTCAGGAACGATAACTCGTTCAAGACGCTTTAAAAGCCCAGCAGGTATTGCACACTGTGTGATGATGTTGGAACACAAATCGCAGCGTTATGAAGCAGATATGCTCCGCAATGTCTACGTTCAAATTCAAGTAATATTGAGTGGGCCGCGCTTTGAAAGCGTCGCAGAAGATCTGAAAGCAGGTGTGGATGTACAAGTGCAAGGCTTTATGACGCTTCAACAGGGGCGTAATGGTCAGAATCGCTTAGTTATCCACGCTGAAAATGTCGAATTGAAAACTTAGGAGACTGTCAACATGGCACGTTATTTCCGTCGTCGCAAGTTCTGCCGTTTCACCGCAGAAGGTGTTGCAGAAATTGATTACAAAGATATCGTTACTTTAAAGAACTACATCACTGAAAGCGGCAAGATTGTTCCTAGCCGTATCACTGGTACTAGTGCTAAATATCAGCGCCAACTAGCTCGCGCTATCAAGCGTGCTCGTTATCTTTCTCTACTGCCATACACTGATTTACATCAGTAATTGCAGTATTCCTAATCGAATATAGAGGATTTGATAATGAACGTTATTCTGCTTGATAAAATCGCTAACCTAGGCAACTTGGGTGACCAAGTTTCAGTTAAAGCTGGTTACGCTCGTAACTACCTTTTGCCACAAGGTAAAGCTGTTGTTGCTAACGAAAGCAACGTTAAAGTATTTGAAGCTCGTCGCGCTGAGTTAGTAGCTAAATTAGCTGCTGATTTAGCTGCTGCTAACCAACGTGCTGAGAAAATCACTGCACTAGAAGCTGTTGTTATCGCTTC
>JBOFUF010000426.1:0-13825 GCA_051652445.1 Shewanella sp. | reverse complement strand
GTACCCACATGGCCGACATCGATTACGGCGAACTGCGCATTTACCCTGGTAACTACGAATACTTTCTTGCCCAATCATCATTGATCCGCGAGCAATTATTGTCGGGCAACGCTAAGAAAAGTGCTGAAATCGAAGAACTACAAGACTTCGTCAACCGCTTCGGTGCCAACGCCTCTAAAGCCAAACAAGCCAGCTCGCGCGCGAAGAAGATGGACAAAATCAAACTCGATGATGTGAAATCATCCAGCCGTATTCACCCTTCGATTCGTTTCGATGCCGGCAAGAAAATGCATCGTCAAGCGCTGATCCTCGAAAATGTAGCCCACGGTTTTGATGGTGAACTGTTATTTGAAGGCGGCGACTTAATCCTCGAAGCTGGGGCGAAATTAGCGATTATTGGCGAGAACGGCGTGGGCAAAACCACGTTAATACGCTGCTTAGTCAATGATTTAGAACATAATAAAGGCGTGATCAAGTGGTCAGAAAACGCATCAGTCGGCTACTGCCCGCAAGACAGCAGCGACGAATTTGAGAATGACTACACGTTAATGGATTGGATGTCACAGTGGCGCACGCCCAAACACAACGACCTGATGGTACGCGCCATGTTAGGCCGTCTGCTGTTCACGGAAGATGACGCCAACAAAAAAGCCCGTAACTGTTCAGGTGGTGAGAAAAACCGTTTATTATTCGGTAAGTTGATGATGCAAGACATTAACGTACTGATCATGGACGAACCGACCAACCACATGGACATGGAAGCCATCGAAGCACTCAATAATGCATTGAAAGACTTTGAAGGCACCTTGATATTCGTCAGCCATGACCGTGAGTTTGTTTCATCATTGGCAACACGAATCATTGATATTAAAGATAAAAAAATAGTTAACTTCCAAGGTACATTTGATGAATACCTTTCAAGCCAAGCTGAAATGGAAGCAAGAAAGAGCTAATTCTGTGCTTAGATAAGCCTTCATCGGCTATCGACTATGCCCGCTTGATTTAACGGCATAATGGAATTAACAACGTCCCATTAAAGAGTCGTCATTGGTTATCCACTGACGACTTTTTTATCGAAACCAACGACCATGATAATGATCAATCAGTAGCGCTAACATCGCCATGATGAACAACATCAAAAAACTACGTTTGAATCAACTATCCATCGCCCGTTTTCCTCAATCTCTAAATTGCTGTATTTGATAGGTTATTGTCTAATGCATTAAAAGGCACAAAGGTCTTTTTATCGAGCCATAGAGGCGAGCGATTTTGTCCTGCAAGCTGATAAGCCCAAGTCGTAATGGCTTCAGAGCGATCACTCTCACAGACAAAATATCGACTGAGTTCAGAGTGTAACGTTTGGCCATGCTGGATAATATTTTGCTCATACCATTTATCTTTATGGTGCTGAGCGGCAAGATGATCGCGTTTTTGATTATTACAACTGCTATGTGAGAGGACAAAATTATGGCCTAAATCATTAGGATATCGTGACCAAGGGATAAAATGATCCACTTCGCCTGTTTCTTTTAATGATTTTTGGCAATAGAAGCATTGGCCTTTTTGGATATCAAGCAGTACAGGTCTAGCGTGAGTGATCGTCTGTCTGTCGCTACCAAACAGAAACTCACTTAAATTGCCTTTACTGCCTATAATGACCTGATTTGCTGGAAACTCGGTGATTTTTTGTACCCATTGAGTACGAGCCAATGACACCACTAAATCGTGGAATCGCCTGAAGCAAAATGCGATGCCCGGATTCAACTCGATGTAATTTTTCTTTTTATCATGGGGATAAAAGAAACATTCTTCATTACGTGACAAGTTTTGTAAGCGCCATAAGGGGCCCTCTTTAAAGGTGCCGCGCGTTTTACGCAATAAAGCTGGATAACTAAGATGCGCTTTTAACTGGGATAGACTGTTAACACCTTGATGGCGTAGTTCAATCAAACTGTTGATCAAGGCTGATTGCTTTCCACTATTTTGGATCAGGACAAAATACCCATCATTGGCACCAAAAGGCAAAGAGTGTTGCCAGTAAAGTTCAATAAACTTCTCTACCAGCTCATCAATACTGATCGCGGTTTTCAGCGCAGGATCGGCATTGAGTATTAATGGCCGTTCGATACAGATATCGGCGATCGCATGCAGTAAGGCAAATTTGTAAGTTGCAACGAAATCCCCTTCAACTAATAGACGTTGTAAATAGCTAATAAATTCAACTTGTCTTCTCGCATCAATCGGCATTCAGTCGCTCCTGAATAGTCACGCGTGCAACAGGTGCATTTATGTTTGGCATCAGTTTGGGTGTAAACACTAGCGTCTGCCAATGCACTTGTGAGCGACCGAGTTTATCGGTTTCATCTTGGCTCAAATCTAAAAGTTGTAGCTGACAATCTGCAGCCAGTGTGAGCAGTTCATCGACACTGACTGGGTGCATAACGCGCGCATCGGGGCTTGGGCCATGACGCAAACTGATGACTAAAAGTCCAGTCGAATTGAGTAAGCGTGAGAGTGTTGCTAGTGCAAGTGGGCGCTCTGAGGGAGGTAAATGCATCCACACAGCGCTGAGTAAAATCAGATCAAACTGTTGCGCGAGGCCAACCACTTTTTGCAACTGAGGTAAACCATCCTCAATCCAACGCACGGGTCGATCCCGCGTTAACACCTGGCCCATTTTCGCTAAAACAACCGCAGGTTCGACTGCAATAATTTGAGTCACTTTGCTCTGTGCTTTTTCGGCTAAATAATACACATCCCGGCCAGAACCTGCTCCCACATCCAATATCGACAATGTATTTTTGGTGAGTAGCGGCAAAAGATGATGCAACCAACTCGAATGCACTTCTTCAAAGGTTTTAGACAAATACTGTGCCGCGAGTATTTCGGCGTGGTCATTATAAAACACTGTGCTCACTGACAACTATCCTTTTGCAACAAGTGATTATTTTTACAGACGCTAACTTATCACAATCGTATTTGATAAAAAATACATTTAATCATTATCATGCTGTTTTTCATAAAAAATTTAGCATTATGCAGTTCGCGGTCACTGTGCTAATTTCGGTTATTCGACCCAATATTCTGATCAATGCTTATGCAATCTCAGCATTTTCCCGTCGTTTTTTTCGCAGTGGTTTACACTCTATGAGTTAGTGTAAAGATAAGTGCAATTGATTGAATCTATTAGATGCTTCTCCAGAGCAGTTTCGTGTGTGAGTAAACAGATTTTAACGTCTTGGTGTAGCATCTACATAGAAATTAAGACCTAGGGTTCAATTATTTAGGATATCTATTGCCTATGAGTTTCGAAGATTCGTTAGAGCAACTTAAACGACAGTTTTTATATGCACTGCCGGATAAAAAGAAACAAATCATTACTTTGTGGATTTCATTGCGTAAAAATTGGGACGCACACATGCTGACTGCCGTGTACCGAGAGGTGCATAACTTAAAAGGGTCAAGCGAGACCTTTGGGTTGTCAGATACCAAACACATAATCGATAAACTGGAGTTGCTGCTTAAGGGGCTGCTCAATGCGCCAGCCCCAGAACCTCCTACTATCAAAGTCTTAGATACCCTCTTCCACCAGTTATTACAAAACAATATGCGCGGCCAACCGTCGGCGCCGGTAGTAGAGGCGCAAATGCAGCAAAGCCCCTATAAACCGTCAAAGGCGCGCCATGAGTACCATATTGCCACCATAGAAGACGATCTTAATGTCGGCACGATGATCGCAAAGCAACTGCGAGAGTTCGGTTTTAGTGTGCAGCATTTTTTGAATTTCACGAGCTTTCTGGTCGTGCACAATAAAACGCCCTTCGATCTGATTTTATTAGATTTAATGCTACCAGATTGCACTGAAAAGGCCTTGTTCGAAGCGGCGGCGGAGTTTGAGAAGAATAATACCCGAGTATTTGTTTTATCCTCGCGGGGGGATTTTGCCATGCGGCTATTGGCCATTCGCGCCAATGTCAGCGAATATTTTGTCAAACCCGCTGAAACCACCTCATTAGTACGCAAAATCCACCAATCCCTCAAGATGTCAGAGACACAGCCGCTTAAGGTGTTACTGGTGGATGATCAACAATCTATGGTGGATTACTTTTCAAGCCTTTTACGCAGTCATGGTTTGATGGTAAAAGGGTTGTCGAGTGCAGAGCAAGTCTTGCCTGCCCTTGAACAATTTGAACCTGATTTGTTTATCTTCGATTTGTACATGCCCGAAGTCAACGGGCTTGATCTGTCAAAGATGATCCGCCAATTGGACAAATACACCACTAGCCCAATTCTAGTGTTGAGCTCTGATGATACGATGCAAAATAAGGTCAGCATCATACAAGCGGGATCAGACGACTTAATTTCAAAGCAAACCGAGCCGAGTTTATTCGTCGCGCAGGTGATTTCCCGTGCTCAGCGGGGTCATGATATTCGCAGTTCGGCTAGTCGCGACAGCTTAACTGGGCTGCTAAACCATACCCAAATTCTGGTTGCTGCGAGACGCTGTTTTAACGTAGCGAAACGGATTAACTCTCAAGTTTGTATCGCTATGTTCGATTTAGATCACTTCAAAAAGGTCAACGATACTTATGGTCATTCCGGTGGTGATAAGGTGTTGTTGGCATTTGCCCATCTGTTACAACAATCCTTACGTCAAACTGACTTTACCGGCCGCTATGGTGGTGAAGAATTTATGTTAGTGCTGCCAGATATGCAAAAACCAATGGCGATTGCCAAGTTGAATGCGATCCGTGAAAGATTTAGCCATATCATCTTTGTTGAAGATGGCGTCGAATTTAAGGTGACGCTCAGCGGCGGTTTAGCCTTTTCGGATCAATGTGATGAATTTCAAGATTGCCTGTTACTGGCAGATAAAAACCTTTATGAAGCTAAACGTTTAGGCAGAAATCAGCTCGTGGTTTCTCCGACTAACTCACACTAAACAGAATGAGCCCTGCAGCGCACAAATCAGTTCGGCGTAATGCTCTTCCTGCGAGACTCACACCGAGATCGTTACTTTTTAATTCCACTCTGCGTGGACGGTCACAGTGAGCTTAAATGGTTAATGAGCTTGTTCGGCATCTGCACTAAATCCACCACATAATCTACCGCACGGCACTTTATTGCTTCTCGTGGCATGCCAAATACCACACAACTTTGTTCATCTTGGGCAAAGGTAGTGACGCCTTTTTGGTGTAGCGCCACCATGCCTTCGGCGCCATCTTTTCCCATGCCAGTTAAAATTATCGCGCTCATATTGGGCGCGGCGCATTGGGCCAAGGCCGTAAACATCACATCGACCGAAGGCCTGTGGCCACTGACCTTTTCATCTTGGGTTAATTTGACTTTATAACTGCCACCCACTTTGATGATCTCAAGGTGATAATCTCCTGGTGCAACATAGGCATAACTGGGTAAGAGTCGTTCCCCATGCTCGGCTTCTTTGACAGTGATCCGTGACAGTCGATTTAAGCGTTCAGCAAAAGTGCGGGTAAAACCCGCGGGCATATGTTGGGTGATCACTATCGGCGGCATAGCCGCGGGTAAATGTTGTAATACATAAAGAATGGCTTCAGTACCGCCAGTAGATGCGCCTATCGCGACTAAATGCTGTGTCAGGGTTGTATTAGCCAATACTGGCCGCTTACTTGAAACAGGGCGTACAGGCTCAACAAATGTCTGCGGCTTGACGATTTTGGCTTTCGCGGCGGATTTGATCTTATCTAAAATCAAATCCTGATAATCATGGATACCTTGGGGCGAGTCTAATTTCGGTTTAGAGATAAAATCCACCGCGCCTAAGGCCAAGGCATTAAAGGTCACATCAGCGCCGTGCTCGGTTAACGATGAAATCATCACTACTGGAGTGGGTCTGGCTTTCATCAAGCGACCCAAAAATGTTAAACCATCCACCTTAGGCATTTCAATGTCTAAGGTAATCACATCGGGGCTAAATTGATTCACCATATCCTTGGCCTCGTAGGCATCGGCAGCAAGCCCAACCAGAGACAGTTCAGAGTCAGCCTCAATCATTTTACCGAGCAATCTGCGCATCAGCGCGGAATCGTCAACGACTAGCACTTTGATCGTCATAACTTAATCACCAAATAGTTCAACGTCGCCGCCCGAGGGAAGATTACGAACCCGTAAGCGGTACTCACTTTCCCGATCAAGAATCGTACTGTTGTGCAAACTTTTAATTTTGCGGACTTTCACTTTGCCCGTATGGGGGAAAAAATACACTTTACGCGGATACACATCGAGTAAATCGGCAGCAACAATCGGGATATTTTCCGTATTGAGGTACTCAATCACAAACTCGGCATTGCGCTCGCCAATGTTATGCACTGTAAATCCCTGAAACATATTGCCGCCACCAAACACTTTAGCTTCAAGTGCGCCTCGGCGTGCACCGAGTTTTAATAAGTCATTTAATAACAGTTCCATTGCATATACCCCGTAACGGGCTGAATCGGCGAGCACCCCAGTATAATTACTATTGTCACTTGGCAATAAAAAGTGGTTCATTCCGCCGATTTTGAGCTTAGGATCATACAAGCACACTGATACACAGGAGCCTAACACTGTCACTATCATGGTATCTTCACGGGTCGCAAAATACTCGCTGGGTAATATTTTTACCGCATCGCAACCAAAATGATGATCGTAATAGCGATTAGGCTTTTCAATGGCATATTCGATATTAGGTTTTTGCACTCATAAGCCCCTTCACTGGCCGATAGGTTGTTTGACCAACGGCAGTGATGATTTGCGGGAACATATTAAAATTTTCCGAATGTCCCGCAATATAAATCCCATCCTCGCAAAGGGAGTTCACCATGTGTTTCAAAATGACTTCCTGTGTTTCTTTATCAAAATAAATCATTACATTACGGCAAAAAATCACATCAATTGGCGTGTTTAGCGGCCAAAAAGAATCGAGTAAATTGATGCGAGTAAACTTGAGCATCTGCTTTAATTCGGGCACAACGCGCACATTGCCCAACTGTGAACCCCTTCCGCGGTGAAAAAATCGTTTCTTGCGAATATCGCTGACAGTATCTATACGCTCTAAAGGATAAATACCCATTTCAGCCTTTTTAAGTACGTCGCTGTCAATATCGGAGGCAATGATCTCAATAGGCGTGTTAAAACTGTTGAAATGCTCAGCAACAGCAATAGCAATCGAGTAAGGTTCTTCCCCTGTGCTACTGGCCGCACACCAGATCCTGCGAGTGTCAGGGTTATTGATTAAATACTGTTTTAACACCTCAAAGTGATGCGGCTCCCGAAAAAATGCCGTTTGATTAGTGGTTAACGCATTAATAAATCCTTGGTGTTCGTTTTCATGGCTTAACAGATACTCAAAATAAGCCGAAAATCCGGCTAATTTCAATGTTCTGATCCGCCGCACTAAACGGCTATACACCATAGCATCCTTGCTATCGGAGAGTTTGATCCCAGCTAAGCGGTACAGGGTCGTCCTCGCGGTATTAAAGTGTACCGAGGTATAGGCAAACTCTCGCTCCGATGGGTTGTTTTCACTCAATTAAAATTCTTCCCATTCATCTTGATCTTGCTTCATGGGCTTCATCGCATTGGTTTTAGGTTTCTCTGTCACCCTTGATTTTGCCATAGGTTGAAGCGGCTGTTTGATGGTGGGTTTCATCGCCTTCGCTTTGGGCGCCGCTAATCTCGCGTTCGCGTTGCTGCGTCTTGGGGCTTCATCTTCGTCGGACACGCGAAAACTGGCGACACTGTTTGAGAGTTGCTGCGCTTGGGATTGCATGCTTTCAGCTGCGCCGGCCGCTTCTTCAACCAATGCCGCATTTTGTTGTGTCATTTCATCCATTTGCACTACGGCTTTTCTGATCTCATCGATACCGATGGCCTGCTCATTAGAGGCTGAGGCAATTTCCGCCATGATGTCGTTCACCCGCTTAATGGCGATGACGATTTCCTTCATGGTATCGCCGGATTTACCGACAAGGCTGTTGCCACTCTCGATTTTAGACACCGAATCCGAAATCAGTGCCTTGATATCTTTAGCGGCATTGGCCGAACGTTGGGCTAAGCTACGCACTTCTGATGCGACCACAGCAAAGCCGCGGCCTTGTTCGCCTGCCCGCGCGGCTTCAACCGCAGCATTGAGTGCTAAGATATTGGTCTGGAAAGCAATGCCATCGATAACACCAATAATGTCGGCAATCTTACGCGCCGATTCATTAATCGATGCCATGGTGTGGACAACTTGCTGAATAAGCTCACCGCCATCCACTGCGACTCCTGCCGCTTTAGAGGCTAAGGCATTGGCTTGACTGGCGTTATCCGCATTGAGTTTCACTGTACCTGTGAGTTCCTCCATGCTGGCCGAGGTTTCCTCTAGACTCGAAGCTTGCTCTTCGGTGCGGCTGGATAAATCAGCGTTACCTTGGGCTATTTCTGCCGAAGCGGTATTGATGGTATCCGCCGCTTGTTGAATATCTTGGATCATGGAGGATAACTTTTCAGCAGTTTGATTTGAGTAGTTTTTCAAATCATTAAAGGTGCCTTCATAATCGTTATAAATGCGAGTGGTCAAATCGCCATCCGCTAGCGCCATCAGCACCCGCGCCACATCTTGCAATCCACGTTCCGAGGTTTCAATTAACGAATTTAAATTGTTCGCCAACATTAAAAAGAAACCATCCTTGCCTTCTGTTTTCGCCCTTTGGGAGAAATCACCCGCAGATGCGGCTTTGACTATGCCGGAAATTTCCTGCTCGATTTGTACTTCAATGGTGCGGTCGAGCCATTCAACCACAGTCCCTAAGCGCTCACCTTCTTTTGACACTATGGGGCTGGCGATTAAGCGAAAATGGCAATTCGCTACCTTAATTAGCGATTCAAATTTATGGTCTAATTTATCGAGTAAACTTGCTTGGTGGGCAGGATTGCGATGGAAGATATCCATCGAGCTGCCAAGGATTTTATCCACGGAAAAATGCGGTAAGGCTTGTCTGATCTGACTTTCAGAATGGCGCAACATAGTTTCGACTGAGCGATTCATATAAATGATCGTACGGTTAGCATCGGCTATCATGACGTTGGTACTGGTATTATTGAGCGCTTCGAGGATGCGCTGGGTTGCTCGCTCGGATTCGATACTTTCGGTGCGATCTATCCACTCAACACCTGTGCCTAAATGTTTATTTTCAGCGGTGATAATCGGCGTCAGAATCAACCTGAAAGTACGTTTGCCTATGGTGATTTGCGCGGTATGGGATTGGGTTAGACGCTCTAATAAATTACGCTGATGTGCGGGATTTTTATGGAAAATGTCGATATTACTGCCGATCAGTTTGGCAACCGAGAACTGAGGTAACTCTTTGCGAATATCGCTCTCTGCGTCTTGCAGCATACGGACAACAGCTTTGTTCGCATAAATAATATTGCGATCACTGTCAGCTATCATAAAGCTGTTACCACTGTTATCAAGTAGCTGAAAATAGCGCTGACGCTCTTCATCCCTTTGCTCACGCGCCTCATCATTGCCAAAAAATTTGAAGATACTCATTATTATTACTCCTGATCAGTCAGACTATTTGCATCAATTAGACCCAGCTCATCACTGCTGATCAGAGCCTGAATATTTACTAAAATGATCATCTTATCCTCGACCGTGGCTAAGCCTTTGAGGTAGCGGCTATCGAACGCCACCCCAAATTCTGGGGCGGGTAAGATTTCCTCCGCCGACAGCTTAATCACATCGGAGACGGCATCGACCACTATGCCGACTATACGTTCAAACACATTGAGCATAATCACGATAGTGAACTCATTATAAGTGGCGGTTCCAACAGCAAATTTCATCCGCAAATCCACTATGGGCACTATGTCGCCGCGCAAATTAATCACGCCTTTTATAAAGCTGGGGGCGTTGGCGATTTTAGTGACCGACTCATAACCGCGAATTTCTTTGACGGACATAATGTCGAGGGCATAGTGCTCTTCGCCTAACATAAAGCTTAAAAACTCCACCTCATCATGGGCGTTGTATTCCACTTTGGCGGTCATAGTTGATCGACTCTCCATGGCTATTTCCTTAATTTTTAATGTGCAGAGCGAGCGATTCGACATCGAGGATCAACGCGACGTTGCCATCGCCCATGATGGTTGCACCGGAAACTCCGGGGATCCTACGATAATGTTTTTCAAGACTTTTAATTACCACTTGCTGCTGGCCAACTAAGGAATCAACGCACAGGCCAAAGCGCTTGTGGTTGCTTTCGAGCAATACCACTATGCCCTCTTCAGGGCTCTTAGCATTGGGCTCAATTTCCATCAGCTGATAAAGGTTGAGCAAAGGTAAGTACTCTTCACGTACTTTTAAGAGTCTTTCTTTGGCGAGAAATTTAAGTTGATCCGTTTGCGGCTGAATAGATTCTATGATGTGCACTAAGGGCAGAATGTAGATCTGATTTCCTACAGAAACCGTCATACCATCGACAATTGCGAGCGTTAGTGGCAACTGGATTTCAAAGGTTGAGCCTTGGCCCTCAGTGGACTCAATATCAATGCGTCCACCTAAGGATTCAATATTTCGGCGCACCACATCCATACCAACACCGCGGCCTGACACATCTGTGACTTGCTCGGCGGTTGAAAATCCTGCGGCAAAAATCAATTGCCAAATTTGCTTGTCGCTACTGTTATCAGCCACTTGCAAACCGTTTTCCCGCGCCTTTTGAATAATGCGCTCACGGTGTAAACCTGCGCCGTTATCGTGCACAGCGATAACGATATTGCCGCCCCTTTGACTGGCTTTAAGGGATAACACACCCACTTCGGATTTACCCGCTGCGAGCCGTTTTTCGGGTTTTTCGATACCGTGATCTAAGCTATTGCGCACTAAGTGGGTCAGCGGATCGACAAGCTTTTCAATCATGCCCTTGTCAATTTCTGTGTTGCCACCTTCAATCACGAGATTGACGTTTTTACCCAGTTGCTCAGAAAGGTCCCTCACTAAACGGTTGAAACGGTTAAACACAAAAGATACCGGCAGCATACGTACCGACATCACTGCCTCTTGCATCTCACGGGTATTACGTTCCAATTCATTAAGTGCAGACTTAAGGCGCTCACCTAAATCGCCCGACATCTCGTTACCAATGAGGGTCAACATGGACTGAGTGATCACCAGCTCGCCCGCGAGATTGACCAGGGTATCTATTTTGGAGGTTTCGACCCTTAAGGTGGAATCCTGAGTCGACGCGGCTGGTTTTTTTGTCGCTGTTTTCACCTCTGTGGTATTGGGCTTTGGGGCAACGGATGAGTTTGATGTTGCGTTTGATGTTGCGTTTGAACTCATTATTGCAGGCGAGCTTGCTTTCACAGAAGGACTCGTGGGCACGGGTGAATCAGGTGCGGTAGGCTCCGTCGCTTTGGCTTTAAATAAGGGGTTTTGGGGTTGGCTACTTCCAGTTTCATTGGCGAAGGATTCTGGCGCTAATGGTTCAAAAAAACCAAAGCCTAACTCATCATCGTCGTCAATTGTCACATCACACAGCTCAGCCTTAGGCTCTTTATTATTTGCTTCACTGTCAGCGCTGATGTCTTCCGCTTGATAAGCCACATCAAAAAATCCAAAGTCCACACCTTCGATGGCAATATCAAGTGCCATTTCATCTTCAAAAATTCCAATACCCAAATCTTCAGCCGCCACTGGTGCGGTGGCTGTTGCGTCTATGATGGGAGTACTAGGGGCATCTGTACCATTACGTATCGCAACTGATGAACTAAAAGGCTCACCATTTAACGCTGCAACCAACTGGCTTTTACTGTATTCGACCTCTTGCCAATCAATCGGATCTTCTTCGCGGTACAAGATCAAAATATGGGATAAAGTGTCTACAGTACTTAGCAGTAAATCGATAATGGATGAGGTTAATTGGAAGTTACCTTTACGCGTGTTATCCAGCAGATTTTCCATCACATGGGTGACACTGGTTAATGCGGTAAAACCAAAGATACCACTGCCGCCTTTTATAGAATGTGCAGCACGGAAAATAGTGTTTAGTTCTTCAGGATCGGGAGAAGAAAGGTCCAATGCCAATAGCAATTGTTCCATATTTTCAAGATGTTCATGACTTTCTTCAAAAAAGACCTGATGGAACTCGGCCATATTAATAGACATAGCGGACCCCGTTGCAGTTAACCCAGCACTTTAGCCATAATCGCTAACAACTTTTGAGGATCAAAGGGTTTTACCATCCATCCCGTCGCACCCGCGGCTTTCCCTTGTGCCTTCATGTCATCGCCCGCTTCTGTGGTAAGCATAATGATCGGTGTACGCATAAATGCCGACATAGCACGTAAGGATTTAATTAAGGTCAGCCCATCCATTCGAGGCATGTTTTGGTCAGTCAGAATGAAGTCAAAACTTTGCCCATTACAGATATCGAGGGCTTCTCGACCATCTTTGGCCAGTGCCACTTGATAATTAGCCGATTTAAGGGTCGCTTCGACCATTTGTCGAATCGTAGCGGAATCATCAACCACTAATATTTTTTTACTCATTCGCTATTCCATTATGACTTTAGTTATATTTGCTGGCAGTACTCATTCGTAGGTCTTAGAGAATATTTTCACCAGAAAGAGTCCACGTCCAGAAAACTGAGGCATATCCACAACAGTATTTTTATATCCCTTAAATCCTTACCACTCTCTGCTACACATATATGCAATTCATTTATTTTAGAACACAAAAGTTTTAGAACACAAAAGTTTTAGAACACCAAACCAAGCTCATTTTTACCTAATCATTCACTGTGAGTCGTGCTGAATAACCGTCTCTCATACTATAGTACAATTAAAAACCATCTGGATGACTTTTTAGCCGACTATCTAATTTAGTACACCACGGTCAATAGTATTGCTAACTATTTCGGTAACCATAGCAAATAACCTTTGGAAAATTTCCAAGTTCAACTCTTTGCAACTTAACTTCATACTGTAAGTTAACCCGAGTTAATAAATAGTCTACTTTATACCGAAATATCACAACATTCATGAGCTTAACAACAAAGCCCAATACGCCAACCCTAAAACATTCTAAGACTGATTGATGCTCCTTGGTATGACTAAACACTATGACGGAAGTCGTTATTTTTTCTTTATCTAAATATTCAAGTAAATTTTGGACCGTACCATCTGGCTGCCAAAAATTAATCAATACAAGGTCAATTTTATATTGTGACAGCTCTAATAAAGCTTCTTCAAGATTATTGCATGCAATGGCGTGATAACCTTTCTCATGAATAAAGTCAGCAATTGTCTGACTCACCATAACACCGTCTTCGAATTGATTGCTCCCTTATAATTTAATAATGTTTTAATAGTTGTACGTAAAATTTTGTGATAATAGGAATCAACGCGTTTTGGCAATGGCATTATTTGAATAATCGACATTGTAATATCGCTAATTAAAAGAGTTCAATATCACCACAGGTAATTTGATTCCTTGATACGGGATTGTGCTTCTCCTGGCGTCGGTGACTCATTTGTGTGGTGATATCCTCGCCGTCAATACCAAACTCCTGTTGCGACATTTTGGCGACGCGATTGAGGGACTCATTTAAATGACTTAAGGATTCGTTGGTATAAATTAGATTTTGGGAAGTGATATCACTGAACTGCAAGCCTCGAATCGCATTTGAGATGGCTTGTTCGAGTTCATTTGCCGATGAATCTATGCGTGCTATCACATGAGAATCCTTCTCTGCTTTGATAATAATATGTTTAAGTCCAGTATCAATATCCTTTTTTGCATCGATGACATAGGTCA
>JBOFUF010000425.1:0-10030 GCA_051652445.1 Shewanella sp. | reverse complement strand
TGAGCTGAAAACACCGCTCACAGTATTGCAGGGCTACCTTGAAATGATGCAAAGCATGGCTGAGCCCGATTCGATGAACGTCAAGCCGCTGGCTTTAATGCAGCAGCAGACGCGGCGAATGCAGTCTATGGTTGAGCAGTTATTGACGTTATCGCGGATTGAAGATGCAGCGGATATCAACCTTGAAAACACTGTGAATATGGCGCAGTTGATGGCAATGCTCAAGGAGGAAGCTAAGGCGTTGGCTCAAGACCGATATGAACTTAGTTTCTATTGTGAACCAGGGCTTGATTCCCACGGCAATGAATTGCAGCTAAGAAGTGCTTGTTCTAACTTAATTTCTAATGCGATTCGTTACACTGAGCCTGGCGGTAAAATCACAGTACAGTGGCGCAGCATGGCAACAGGGGCCATCTTTAGCGTAACGGATACGGGCGACGGCATTGCGCCCCAGCATATAGGTCGCTTAACCGAACGTTTTTATCGGGTAGACAGTGCACGCTCAAGGCAAACTGGTGGCAGTGGTTTAGGTCTGGCGATAGTAAAGCATGCGCTTAACCATCATCACAGTGAGCTTAAAATCAGTAGTGAAGTGGGTAAAGGCAGTACGTTCAGCTTTGTTATTCCCTTGCATCTTATCGAACGTAAGAAATAAATGACGTTAATAAAAATTGGCAATTAAAACAGACATCTATAGCATTTTTGTTTTTATAGCGACTTAGCGGTCAATCAGTGACAGAAAAAGTGATAAATAACACGTTGTCATCTAAGTGTCACATAACAGACATAGAGTTGTCATTGTAGCGAGTGATACTGGCTGCGTCTGAAGAAACTTAAGTTACAAATTAGTTAGCTTACTACTGGAGCGTATAATGAAACTGAAAAAGCTTGTCGGCGCAATTACCCTAACAGCCGCTGGTGTATTCTCTGCCACTGCGATGGCATCGATTGATCAATCTTTGCCTACTTATGAAAAAACGAGCGGTGTATCCGGCAACTTATCATCAGTTGGTTCAGATACTTTAGCCAATATGATGACATTTTGGGCTGAAGAATTTAAGCACATGTACCCAAATGTTAATATCCAGATCCAAGCGGCGGGTTCTTCTACTGCGCCTCCAGCAATAACAGAGGGCACTGCGCAGTTTGGTCCTATGAGCCGTAAGATGAAACCTAATGAAATTGAAGCATTTGAAAAGCATTTTGGTTACAAGCCAACTGCAGTTCGTGTTGCTATCGATGCATTGGCAGTGTTTACACACAAAGACAACCCAATTAAGGGGTTAAGTGTTGAGCAGGTTGACGGTATTTTTTCTTCAACACTCAAGTGTGGTAGCGGTGACGTTAAGCGCTGGGGTGATGTAGGCTTAGACGGTAACTGGTCGGCAAAAGACATCCAACTTTATGGTCGTAACTCTGTATCAGGTACTTACGGTTACTTTAAAGAGACGGCACTGTGTAAAGGGGACTTCAAAGCTAACGTGAATGAGCAACCTGGTTCTGCTTCTGTTGTGCAATCAGTCTCTCAATCTCTGAATGCGATTGGCTACTCTGGTATCGGTTATAAAACCGCGGGCGTTAAAGCCGTAGCAATTGCTAAGAAAGGCGAAGAGTACATTGAAGCAACATCGGAGAATGCCTCTAACGGTACTTATCCATTATCACGTTACCTATACGTTTACGTGAATAAGCAACCAAATAAAGACTTAGCACCAATGGAAAAAGAATTCCTGCGTTATGTTCTGTCTAAGCAAGGTCAGCAAGTGGTTGCGAAAGATGGTTACATTCCAATCCCAAACAGTGTTTCTGCAAAAGAATTAACACAGTTAGGTATCCGTTTGTAAGATAAAAAGCTTGTCATAAAAGGACCTCATTTGAGGTCCTTTTTGTTTTTAGGCCTGATGCTGTCAGGTTTATGCCTGATAAAAGACATAAAAAAAGCAACCTAAATAGGTTGCTGTAAATTCCAAATCGGAATCTTGGGACGGTCGCGCTAGAAACCATCTAAAGGAGAATGATGATGAACGAAGAAACTCATTACAAAGATTCGGTTCATAATATCAGACTCACTATCATTCAATTAGTTCAGATAAAGTGCGAAATATTTTTGCATTTTTCATAAAAAATTCGCTTCTATTTTAACCAGGTTTGCATGTCTCTATTTTAGAAGAGGTTATTGTTGCTATAGATACTGTGATGATGATTTATGTGTTCGGCGTGTTTCAAGATTATAAAGAGTTAGGTGATTATGGATATTTAGGCAAAAAAAATGGCAACCAATGGTTGCCACAAGAAAATCAGTGTGAGGTACAAGTAGAATTCAGTGCGCTAGCGTGTTTTCTATTGTATCCCCAAAGGGAGATGATGATGAACGATCAACTAATTCGACTCGATGCGATAAAGCAGAAACTATATCATTTAAGTTAATGAAACCATGGTTTTACATAGTTCATTCTCAACAGTGCATTTAATCTTATCGGTTAATCCTTACATATACTCAGAGTCACCATTTTGAATTAAGTTCACCGATATCTAAAAAAATATTAAAAAATACTAAAAAATTTTCTGAGCGATGGCTGTGTGGCAGTATATCGATGGTTTGCTACCGTTGATGGGTTGATGGGTTGATGGGTTGATGGGTTGATGGGTTGATGGGTTGATGGGTTGATGGGTTTTCAAGAGGCGATTGCCAGTCTCTTCCAAAGGCAGAGACACCAATATGCGAAATCCACCAAATTCGTAATTCAATGAAGTATGTCGCCTCGAAAAACCAAGACGCTGAGCGCTAGGGACGGCCTTCGCAGGCTCTCTCCAGCACCTAGCAGCGCTCTGTTTCTCCGTAAGCGTCGCGTTGTGCTTGTTCTCGTCGCGAAGCGCCCTAATTTCTCCGAGTGGATAAAAAAAGGCAACCAAATGGTTGCCTAGTGACCTATTCCTAGGTCAAGGGGGCCGCGCTAGAAGCCCCTGGGAGGTGATGAACATGAAAAACACATTCACAACATTAGAGGTGCTTGTACGGTTAAAGTTCCTGTAAATTTTAAAATAAATTTAAAGTTATAAACCAATATATTTCAAGTGGATAGCGAGACGGTTATCTTAATAAAGTGATAATTTTACTTTCTAATGCTTCTGGTTTGGTCGTTGATGCAAATCGTTCAATTGCTTGACCTTGGCGATTAATTAAAAATTTGGTGAAATTCCATTTTATCCCTTCAGTACCCAATACTCCGGGCGCGGCTTTTTTAAGGTATTGATAAAGTGGATGAGTATTTTCGCCATTGACTTCTATTTTGGAAAACAGGGGGAACGTTACGCCAAAATTTATCTCACAGAAGGCTTGAATACCTTGCTCATCGGCTTTTTCTTGGCCGCCGAATTGATTACAAGGAAAGCCTAAAATCACTAAGCCCTGCTCTTTGTATTCTTGATATAGCGCTTCTAATCCTTTGTATTGTGGTGTAAATCCACATTCACTGGCGGTGTTAACGATTAAGACTACTTTGCCTCGGTATTGATCTAGGCAGAGAGTGTTGCCGTGAATGTCCGTTGCTGATTGGTTGTATATCGTCATTGTCATATTCTTATTCACCTCTGTAGGATTTCGGTAAAGAACATAATCTTAAAAATAGGTTTCAGCAATATAATTGTGCGCAATTTATTTTGTGAATTTGCTAATTTACTTAATTATCAATATACTTACAATAATTTGTGGTTTTAAAAAAGGGCCGTCGTGTGATAGGGAATGACGCAGAATACGACACAAACATGCAAGCGGATGTGGGGCAAGTTGTTCAACAACTCACAGAAGTTGAAGGCGAAGAACAAGCGGAAGTGTTTAGTGAAATCCTCAATGACTCAGAACCTGGAACCATAGCTTTAGCGCTTGAATCCTTACCCTTAGACGAGCGTTATGAGCGTTGGCAACAAGTTGAATTTGCTGACAGAGTGACGGTGTTGAGCTTAATGCGTGCCGATCCACGCATGGGGATCCTCAAACGGATGCCTGATAATGAAGTGGACCTGTTATTTGCACAATTAAGCCCAGAAGATTTAATTGAGTGGAGCGATTATCTTCCTGAAAGTTTTACCGATCGCGCTTTGGCTCAGATGGGTGAGCGTCAGCGGCAGCGATTCGAGCTTTATGATCAATATTCTGAGAATGAAATCGGTCGTTATACCGATCACCAGATGTTGGTGCTCAGTGATAAGGCGACCGTCGCTCAAGCACAACGCTTTTTTCGCCGTATAGAGCTAGATTGTAACGATAATTTGTTTATCGTTGATGATCAGGATAAGTATCAAGGCACTGTGCGTCGTTATGATATTTTTAAACATCATCCAGATAAACTCCTGATTTCGTTGTTATCTGAGGATTGTCGTGCGTTATCGGCTGACACGAGTCTATTGGAATCGGCAGAGGCGATAGAGCATAGTCGCGAAATCGAATTACCGGTGATTGATGAGTCTGGAGAATTAATCGGCCGGGTGACGTTACGAACCGCAACTGCATTAGTGCGTGAGCATTATGAATCGCAGTTGATGGCGACAGCGGGTATGGATGAGTCCGACGACTTATTTGCCCCTATTATGAAAGGGGCACAGCGCCGGGCTGTTTGGCTTGGGATCAATTTGCTGACGGCTTTTCTCGCTTCTGCAACGATTGGTCTATTTGAAAATGTGCTATCCCAAGTGGTCGCGTTGGCAGTGTTGATGCCGATTGTGGCCTCAATGGGGGGGATTGCGGGGAGTCAGTCACTGACATTAATGATCCGTGGTATGGCCATGGGGCAGATTTCGGCAGGTAACTTGTTCTCGTTAATGAAAAATGAACTTGGTATTGGCATAGTCAACGGTATTTTATGGGCGATAGTCATAGGCATCGTCGCTGGTTGGTGGTTCGATGAAGCGACGATAGGCATAGTGATTGGCTGTGCGATCTTGATTAATATGGCCGTAGCCGCCATTGCGGGGGTCGTTGTACCTATGGTGCTACAGAAATTTAATCAAGATGCGGCGCTATCGGGTTCAGTGATCTTAACCACAGTGACCGATGTGGTGGGTTTCTTTACTTTCTTAGGTATGGCAACTTTGCTGTATCTTTAGCGTGGGCTCTTGGGTGAGTTTGGAAGATGAATGTACGGTAATCTGGTGTGCATTCTTTGCATTCTCTGCATTTTGGAACATTAACGGTTTAATCTGGATATGAGTGACCTTCAGTTTGTAATAAGTGAAACGCCTGCGGAATTAATGCTTGCGGCGCAATTGATTGATGGCCGTGATGATGATGCTCATCCGTTAGAACATCAGATATTTTTCCATTCTCGAGCTGTGATCTTGGCGAAAACTCGTGGGGGAGAAATAGTCGGCTGTGCCGCGATAAAAGCCGGTAAAGGTGTTGTCGGTGAACTGGGGTATCTGGTGGTCTCGCCGCATTATCGACGTAAGGGTATTGCTCAAGGGCTCACTCAAAAACGGATCGAGGTGGCAAAGGCCCTCGGAATAGCGATCTTGTATGCAACTGTTCGCGCCGAGAATACCTCTAGTCAAGCCAATTTGTTGAAGGCCGGTTTTCTGTTTTGGCGCAATTATTTGAGTGTTCGTGGCACCGGAAATACTGTAGGTTGGTATTACTTAGCTCTAAGCCCTAATGTCGACGCTGAAGCGATAATGCTATCTTTAGTCGGCGAACGCATTCAAGCGGTCTAATTGTTTAGTAAGTGAAAATATTTAGAACACACTTGTTTTCAAGTGTGTTTCTATTTGTGTTTCAATCGCAAATAATCTTCATTTATAAGCAAATAGGCTGATTTTCTTTTTTTTAGGTATGATCCGCGGCGATTACCCACAGTCATTATTGAGGTGTTTTTATGGCTAAGTTCAGAGTAGCAAATGTCTTATTATTGATTGCAGCTGCGCTGTAAGTGAATGCGTCAGAATTTAACTTGGGTTGAACAAAGATGTGGTTTCAGCGGAGTTAGAGCTGCAATTAAACAAAGCTGCAATTAAACAAAGATACCAACACGGTTTGAGGTTATGTCTTTGCCGATGACGGTGGTCATCTTGCTCAAGGTGCAATACACATGACCCACGATGCCGGTGTGCATCACTTTGAGGTTGGTGCTCAGTTAAGCCAGCTTTGGTCTGACTATGCCGCCAATGGGTGTGTCGTCTCTGTTGGTGGTCGTTATGCGTTGTCAATTGGACCGAATATTTCAGTACATGCTGCCGCTTACTACGCGCCGTCAGTGCTGTCGTTTGGCAATGTTGATGGTTATTATGAATTGGACTCAAAAGTGTAATACCGCGTCACATCAAACATGGCGCTGTATGTCGGTTATCGTAAGATTGCTTTTGATTACGATAACGCCCGCGATTTCACTTTCGAAGACAGCGTGTATATTGGCGGTAAATTCTGTATCTAAAGATAAAATATTTTGGATTTAGCTGTATAGCTGTCATCGCGTCGAGTGAAAAGCCGGTCGAGGTTAACTTTGCCGGCTTTTCTATTTAGAGTGTTGTTCACGGTAATGGCATATACCCAAATAACCTCAATATGCAGGATTGTGCGGCTGATGTTAATGGAATGGTCACGCACTTTAGCTAATGGCATTTATGGATCCTGCATAAATGCCATTACCAGAATGAAGGGCGCCAAGTATTGATACAAAATAATGAGTTAGTGCTACTTGTTGCGCAGCATACGCGCGACAAACATACCATCACTATTGGCTTCAAAGGGCCATACGGTCAACATTTCTGTTTGTTCACCCGTAAAAGGATGGCGTATCGGCGTGAGCGTGAACTCTGGATGTTGCTGTAAAAACGCCGTCACCACGTCTTGGTTCTCTATAGGTGACAAGGAGCATGTGGCGTAAACGAGGATGCCGCCCGCTTTAACTGCGACTCGACTGCGGCTTAAAATATCGAGCTGTAACGCGGCTTTATCGGTGACGGACTCAATACCATCTAACCAACGCATATCGGGATTACGTCGCCAAGTGCCAGTGCAACTGCACGGGGCATCGACTAATACGCCATCGAAATGATCCGCTGGTACCGGCAGGGCATCGCTCTTCCAACGGGCCACGCTAATGCCGTTAAAGTGAGCTCTTTGGGCACGTTTAGTCAGTTCTTCTAGGGCATTGGAGCGAATATCGGACGATATAATACTGCCCGTAGATGACGTTTGGTTATCAGCAGCCTGGGTCAACATCAATGACCGCAGTTGCAGGGTTTTACCACCTGCACCACTGCAGGCATCCCACCAATGGGCATCGGGTTCTGGCGCGCAAATTTGCCCTATGACCTGCGAAGCCAAATCTTGGATCTCAATGTTGCCGTCTTTATACAGGGCGATTTCATTAAGATTCATACTCTTGCTGCCTAGGTTAATTGCATCGCTAAAGTAATGACCATGACTAGCATCGATACCTATCGCTTGCAGCTGCGCCGCCGCATCTTGGCTAGTGATCCCCTGTGCGCGGCCCCAAATCGGTGGGCGACTGGACATAGCCTCAATTAATGGCGTTTGCAGATCCGCATCAATAGGACACACTTGCCAGAACCAGTCAGGTAATAAATCCTGTGGTTTACACTTCGCCGCGGGAAATAAATGCTGCATTAGCGTGAGTTTGTCGTCGAGACTGTTAACGACCAGTGCTTGAGCCTGTTGATAATCAATAGGCGACTGCGATAACTCATGCCAAGCAGTGGCGATATCTTGCCAAGCATGGGCTTCCAATAACGCACTGGCGCTTAGGCTGGCAAAATAAGTCGCTGATTCTTGTTGGATGCCGATTCGTTGAAACCACCCCCACCAACGAAATAGACTAAACAAAGATTCACGGATGACTTTACGATCCTTCGATCCGTGTTTTTTATGTTCTCTAAAGTAATTGGCCAGAATACGGTCGGCTGGCATTTTACTGCGTTGAATTTCATCGAATAATTGCTTAATTGTACTGGCGTAACTCAGCGCACGTTTTTGCGCTGGGGTGCTCGCCTCAGCATTTAACGCTGGCGATGTGTTTGAGTTGGATGCTTTACCGGAAGAGAAGCTGCTTGGATTGCCCATAAATTTAGCCTGAATTATACGCTCTCTGGCTGCGCCTTATGTGATAGGCATAGCTGTAACAGAGGAGAAAAATAAGTGGCGCAGAGTGTAGCAGTTTTGCCCGATAACAGGCAGAAAAAAGCCCCAAAGTCGCATCAACTTGCGGGGCTTTTTGGGGGTGAGTCACAATACTCATGGCGTATTCAGTGCTAAAGGGTTATTTGCAGGCTATCGCTCAACTATTGCTCAACTATCGCTTGGTAGGTGATTATTTTGTCACCATCTTTTGGATTTGCTTAGCCCGTTCTTCATCACTCATGTCCACAGGTGGTGGCGTGACTATGCCTTTTTGGCACGCGGGCCTGAGTGCTAACTCATCTAACCAACGTTGCAAATGTGTCAGACCTTCTATATTGATGCCGCTCCACTCGTGGATCCGCACCCAAGGCCAAGTTGCGATGTCGGCAATCGTGTATTCGTCACCAGCAAGGTATTGATTTTTGGCTAGTTGAGTATTCATCACCTCGAATAAACGTCGACCTTCTTTTTGATAACGGTCAATGGCGGCGGGGATTTTTTCAGGGAAGTATCGAAAAAAGACGTTGGCCTGTCCCATCATGGGACCGACGCCGCTCATTTGGAACATTAACCATTGGATCACCTGTGAGCGCTTTTTAGGATCGGCTGGCAGGAATTGACCTGTTTTTTCGGCAAGATACAGCAGAATCGCACCCGATTCGAATACCACAAAATCCTCGTTATCGCGGTCGATAATGGCAGGAATGCGACCATTGGGATTGATGGCGATAAACTCGGGCTGTTTTTGCTCACTGGTGCTGAAATCTAATTTATGGACGCGATATTCAAGTCCCATTTCTTCCAGTGCGATGGAAATTTTAAAACCGTTAGGAGTCGCGGCTGTATATAAATCTATCATGATGATTCCTTCTGTTTTTAAAAACTAAACTCAAGCGTGAAACACGGGTAGGTCATTAATTGAGCACAGTGTGCAAATGGCTCGGCACAACACTGAACTGAACATTACAGCCATCGCGATGTGGATTTTAGCTGATGAGTTTTACCGTGTCGGGCGGCTATGTGTTGCGCTAGATTATAATAATATTTCAGCAGGTTACGAGAGCAATTCAACTTATCATGCGGTTTTTCTCTCATATTGGCCATAATGACACCGCACCAGCCTATGCTGACCAATGCTAATGAACCGTCGCCCAACATCACGCTATTTTCCCATTCAGGTCGCGATGGTACTGGCTGGGTGGTGTTAGAAATTGTTTAATTTAATGCTTTTAAATCAGAATTTTGATATCGGTTGTTCGAAATTGCAACATGGAGCTTGGTGGTTGATATACCGACGGTACCGATTTTGAGGCCCGATACCGTTATCGAGACAGGTTCAGTGATCTTACGGTTTGATGGCCGCAAGCCAGCATAATGGTTCACTCAACGATAGCAAGATAAAGACGAGTATTTCGCCAACATGATTACCTCGATATTGACCTGCGTGACTAACCTGCAAGGGGGCCATTTCTATCCGATGAGAATTCTGCAGCTGGGCGTGATATCCGTTTGAGTTTAGCCTATGAATTTTAAAGGTTAATATCCAAGCCAGTGCAGTGTAGATTAATTTTGCTTATAAAAAGTAAGGTTATCTTGTTCAAGCCCCTGCCGAAAAAGGCCAATTTATGGCATAATCCGCGTTTTACTAAGCATATAGAACCGAAAATGACTGAAAATGAATTGCTAAGTCGCTGTGGCGGCAAGTGTGAACTGTGTGGCAGCGAGCTTGAACTCTCGATTTATGATCTACCCGCCTCCGATGGCCGTGACAATGAGATCATGCTTTGCGAAACCTGCAGTGGCCAAATTGCGGCACCAGATACCATGGACATGAACCACTGGCGTTGCTTAAACGACAGCATGTGGAGTCCAGTTCCGGCAGTTCAAGTGATGTCATAT
>JBOFUF010000424.1:0-1642 GCA_051652445.1 Shewanella sp. | reverse complement strand
CCTAACATTCATTTTTTTAGTACTTGTTGGTGATCCTTTAGTGGCTAGCAAGCCCATATTTTCAGCTGAAATGGCCAGTTAATTAGCTTTCCGCCCCCCAGATTTTGTGATTATAACTGCGCATAATGCAGGGTGCAGGCAAATTTGCGCGCGACAAATCGGATACTGGTCACAAAACAAGGCAAACAAGCCGTAACCTGATTGACAACTTTGATGGCGAGTCGCAACATCGATGGAAAGCGCTTGCACACGTAGACGTTAATGATACGCGACAAAAGGTTTCATGCTAATGACGTCAAGCACTCGGAGAATGATTAGTGATAACGATTAGAGAGGTTGCTGAGTTAGCGTGTGTTTCTCAGGCGACGGTTTCCAGAGTGGTAAATGATCATAAACGCGTGACAGAAAGTACTCGGGTCCGAGTGCTTGCAGCAATGAAAACGCTGGGTTATCAGCCCAATGCATTTGCTCAGGCCTTAGCATCTAATCGCTCGTGCAGTATTGGTATGGTGGTTGGTAATCTAGGGGGCTTTTTCTACGGTCCCTTGATGCACAGTGTAGAAGAGCAGGCCCGCGAAAGTGGTCATCATTTGATTGTGACCAGTGGGGAGGATAACCACGCGAAAGAGTGGGATGCCATTAATTTTTTGCTATCTCGTCGAGTGGATGCACTCATTTTGCACGTAAGCGCCATCACCGATTATGAATTGATAGATCTGGCTGCGCGCGGCATCAAGATCGTCATTATTAACCGTTATGTGCCGGAATTGGCCCAGCAGTGTGTTTATCTCGATAACGAATATGGTGGGTATTTAGCGACTAAACATTTATTGGATTTAGGCCATACGCGTATCGCGTGCATTACTGGCCAGCTAAATAAAGGTGATAGTCGTGATCGCCTGCAAGGATATCGCAATGCACTGCAAGAACATGGCTTGCTATTTGATTCTGCACTGGTGGCTGAAGGGTCATTTGATGAAGATGGCGGCTTGAATACTGCGCGTAGGTTAGTCCAACGGCAGCTGAACTTCACTGCTGTCGTGTGTGGTAATGACAATATTGCCATGAGTGTGTACGACGTACTGGTTGAGCATGGGCTGAGTGCAGGTATTCATGTCTCAGTGGTCGGCTATGACGATGCGATAGTTGCGCGTTATCTGCGTCCCAAATTAACCACTGTGCGCTTTCCTATCATAGAGATGGGGAAAACCGCGGTGAAGTTGGTTTTACAAAAACACAGCGTAAAGACAACAGAGGTTTGCTTAAAAATGACGCCCGAACTGATCATTCGTGCATCAACCAGCAAGTTTACCACCACGGATACTGATTGCTGAGGGGTTAAAATGCTTAAAAGATCATCTTGGTGAGTGACATTATAAGCTTGAGATTGACCCGCTTGACTCAAGCTCAAACGTCTGGTCGCTTTGCTGGTTAGTTAATTTTCGACAATATTCTCTTATTTAGGCACCCCAACCAACCTGTGGCTTTGATGGTTGAGCGTGCTTGGCATATGCCACTTAAAGAAGCTGCACGCTTACTTAACGCGATGCAGCGCATCAAAAAAATAAAAAAGGTAATCTAATGAGTGAACAAATTATCGATGTAGTGAGCCATAGTAAAAAATCGGTTCCCGCAGATGTCG
>JBOFUF010000423.1:0-3268 GCA_051652445.1 Shewanella sp. | reverse complement strand
ATAATGAAAACAACTATAAAGCTTATCGTAGCGAGCTAACCACATTTCTGCATTGGTGCTTTGATGTCGCGTCAATGTCACCAATGCAAGTTATGCGTAAAGACATGGGCCATTACGTTAATTACTGCCAAACGCCGCCAATAACACTGATTGGCTATTTTAATGTGCCGCAGTTCAAGCATGATAAAATTCGTGATGAACGGGTTCCAAACCCGCAATGGCGACCATTTGTTGGCAAAAAAAAACTGGGACATATTTTGCCATATGCGTTAAGTGACAATGCCTTAAAAACAAAAATGGCCATTTTATCTTCGTTTTATTCGTACCTGACCAGCGAAGAATATTGTGAACGCAATCCCGCTCAAATTTGGCTAAATCACAGTCGATTTGCAGCAAATCGGCAGTATCAATGGCAAAGTCATGAAGATGAAAATAGCCTCGCATTCACTGAATTACAGTGGTCATACCTTATGGCTACGGTCACCACATTAGCAGCGGAATCTCCTGACATCCACCAAAGAAGTTTATTCCTCATTTCATTAGTTTATTGCTGTTATTTGCGCATTTCAGACGTATCTGCACGCGCGGGTTATTCACCGGTGATGAACCAGTTTAAACGCAATCAACAAACGGGTATTTGGAGTTTTCACATTCCGTTGAGTAAAGGCGGTAAAAGACGCAATGTGGCTATATCAAAGGCCTTACTCGAGGCGTTAGTTAAATACCGACAGTTTTTAGGGTTAACAGATTATCCTGGATCAAACGAAAACCATCCTCTGTTTGTACGACACAGACCAGCGGGACGTGGTCGAGATGTCGGTATACTTAATGCTAACTTAGGTATTCGTCATGTGCGTGATGAAATTCAAAGTATTATCAACTTAGCAGCAGAACATATTGAGTCTGATGGTTTTGAGCAAGATGCTGCGCAAATGCGTAAACTCACAGCCCATAATATTCGCCATACAGGCATTACGCATGACATCAATATTAATCGCAGGCCGTTGTCCCATGTGCAAGCCGATGCCGGCCACGAAAGTATCGACACCACATCGCAGTACTTGCACACAAGTCAAATCGAACGTCATGAAAGTGCATTTAATAAACCTATCGACCATTTAAAAGACATTTAATAATACTGCGCACAATCAGCATTATGTTAAATTGACTATCTGTTTTAATGTGTACATCTACTGTTATTGTGGCTTGTCATTCCAAATGAGTTTTGTGTCATTTCGTGAGTCTGACTTTTGTTATTATATATCAAGGCTATAATTCACTCCGCCAACAGCTTTGCTCGATTATGGTGCAAAGCTGTTCATCCAGAGCGCATTAAATTTTGTTTTGCTGCTTTTTGACAAAGTGCACCCCACTCGCAGCTATGCCAACTCTTTTGAAGTATAGATGGTTTCAAAGGGGAAACGCATTCTTTAGTTATCGAGCATCACAGTCGGTCCGAATTTTGATAGCGCTCAGTTTAAATCAAAACGGTAGTGATGAATTCATGCGACAGAACTCTCTAAATTAGTTGGGGATGGACTTTATAGTATCCTGGCGCCAAACTCGCACTGCCCACGCGATACAAAACCATCGGATCCTTCAGAGCCAATCGATATTCACTGCCGCGCAAATGATGATCTAATGAGCAATCCACACTCCAGCGCCGCAAGATATAGCCTGCATTTGCCGCTCGGACACTCAGCTTGAGTTCACCGTTGATCATCCCATAATCAAGTTCGGCGATTTTATGGTCAGCCTGTGCTGGGTGAGGAATTAGCTCTAGCTCAATCACACGCATCCACTCACGATCTTCTTCCATTCGCTCTTGTCGTTGAACGATTTCGCTATCAATGACCTCAGCGGACAGCATGCGCGTCATCACGAAATCTCTAAATTCACCACTTTTTCGATCAAATGCGCGTGCGTGCCAGCGTAAACCAGTATCAACAATCGCGAATGGCACAATCAAGCGAGCGACCTCGCCACTGCTGGTTGAGTGATAAACAATTTTAAGTACTTTCTTTAGGTGAATGGCTCGAGTGACAGCCGCTAAAATTGGGATGGATACGCGGTTAAGCGCCACGGGGAACTCGCAATGCAGCATGGCATCACCGTGACTTGTCACGCCATAACCCTCACCCTGTGTGAGAGCAGCCAAGACCTGACTCAGGGAATGCTCGTATAAAGCTACAAAATTCTGCCCTGTTTCATATGCTTTTGTTGATGTATTCAATGTCAGATTCTCAGGCGCCAATTCACGATAAAGCGCGAAGTCTCGCGTTGCGACCGCAGGACCCACGCCGAAGCGCGCCATTAAATCGGCACGGCGTACCTCACCCAAGAAGTACAGTCTAAATTCGATATATACCAATCGCTCTCGCTGCTTGTGGCTCACGGCTTTATCTGGCTCTTGCATTACATAATCCTATATGTCGTTCTCGACTATAACGACATAGTAACAAGCCATCATAATCAAAACAATCTCTTTACATAATCTTTTTGATTATGTAGCATATAAATATTAACAAGTTGTACGCAAGAAAAAAGACATCATCCATCATACCCAGCTAGATAACGGCTACCAAAGGAGTTTTCCCGCATGCGCCTTATACACACATCTGATTGGCATTTAGGCCAGACATTTCATGGTTTTGATCGTCAGCTTGAACATCAACTGTTTCTTGATTGGCTTCTTGATCAAATCGTGGGTGAGCAACCAGATGTGTTATTGATCGCAGGCGATGTGTTTGATACGGCAAATCCTTCGGCGACGGCGCAGAAACAGCTTTATCACTTCGTCACTCAAGCCAAACAAAGCAAACCCAATCTACAAATCATCATGATTGCGGGCAATCACGATTCAGCCGGCCGTATTGAAGCCCCTAGTCCTTTATTGCAAGTGATGGGTATTGATGTGATCGGCACAGTCAAACGGGATGTATCGGGTGAAATTGATGTCAGTACTTTGGTATTCCCTTTACGAAATCACAGCGGAGAGACTAGCGGGTGGTGCCTAGCCCTCCCCTTTTTGCGCCCTGGTGATTTACCAAAAATCCCAGATAGCACTGACCAATACACGGATGGCGTGACTGAGCTTTATCGCCGCGCGCTCAATCATGCACTTGAACTTCGTGGCGAGGCAAATCAGCCTATTATTGGGATGGGGCATTTACATCTCACCGGTGGCGTGACATCTGAACTGTCCGAACGTCGTCTTATTGTCGGTGGTAATGAAGCATTGCCCGCATCGATTTTTGGGAGTGAATTG
>JBOFUF010000422.1:0-5124 GCA_051652445.1 Shewanella sp. | reverse complement strand
TTAGGGTCAATCGCCATTGTCGCAATAACACCCACCCCTAATCCTAAACGGACATAGGTTTTAAGAACGTCGGCACTGGTGGCACTAAAGACAACACGCGGCTCTAAATTGGCCCGATTAAACGCTTTCTCAATTTCGGAGGCACGATCAAAACCAAAGACATAGGTCACTAAGGGGAAACGAGCTAAATCTTCAATGCTAATCAAAGTACTCGATTGGCGATTTGCCAAAGGATGATCTTTGGGTACCACAATAGAGCGATTCCAATGATAACAAGGCAACATGATTAAATCGGAATATAAGTGCATTGCTTCAGTTGCAATGGCAAAATCGGCATCACCACGAGCCGCTTGTTCACTGATCTGCGATGGCGTGCCCTGGTGCATATGTAAGTTCACTTTAGGATAGCGATCAATAAACTGGCGAATAATGGTCGGCAATGCATATCGAGCCTGAGTATCGGTTGTGGAAATATTTAATTCACCTTGATCAGGCTTAGTGTATTCTTCTGAAACTTTTTTAATGCTTTCAACTTTACTTAAAATATCATTGGCAATAGTGATAACTTGTAGACCTGCAGGGGTGACATGGGTTAAATGTTTACCGCTACGGCCAAATATTTGGATCCCCAACTCATCTTCAAGCATGCGAACTTGTTTACTGATCCCAGGTTGAGAGGTATACAAATTTTCAGCGGTCGCTGATACATTAAGGTTGTGTTTTACGACCTCAGCGATATACCTGAGTTGCTGCAGTTTCATCTTATTTCCTTGTCTCAAACACAAAAAGCGATTAACAGCTAAGTCCTCAAAACACTCTCAGCTATAATTAATTGTTACAGTATATAGTATAAATTAAAGCAAATAGGAATATAGAGCACTCGTCTGTAAATTCATACGACAGAAATGATAACCTAGGCTAAGATAACTATGCTAGTTTATTGATTTATTGTAGCATTCGCTCAATTGAATAATTAATGGAACATCTATGACATTCACCATAGTTCTGATCCTCATCGGTGCGCTTTTACTGCTTGTTATCGGAATTAACGTTATAAAACAACAACAAGAGCGTGCAGAGGCTGAGCGTCGCATTGAACTTGCCCGTCAAAGAGCGATTGTTGATGAAACTGAAACTGTTTTATCAAACACGGGAATGATGCCCTGCAGCACGAATATTGTGTTAGTTTTGTACCGTCGAGTACAAGATGCCTTACAGGCTGCCACAGCGATGAGTAAGGGTCAGCAACTGGCTGATTACCAACGCCGTTTAGCTGATATCAACAATCAAATAACAAGCTTACAGTCTGGTCAACCTCAATCACCACCGATTGAGAATTTCAGACTACCCGATGATGACAAACACATTTTAGCCCTTGTTCAAACCTTAAAAAAGTTAAAGGCAATACTCAGAGCCGAACAGAATAAAGGCAAAGTCGATCCGAGCACTTTTGCACAGGAAGAAAGCCGCATCGACAGTTTACAGCTGAGGATCAATGTTGACTCCATGCTTTCTCGCGCCCGCGCCGCCAGTGCTATGAAGCAATATGGTTCATCAAAACAAATGGTCACCAAAGCACTCTCTACATTACACGCGATTAAAGCACAAACGCCTAATGACCCTTTCATTGGCCGTAAAGTGGATGAAGCAAAACAATTACTGGATGAAATTATGGGCGCACAGAAACTATCTGAACCTAGTGCTCCTAGAGCTAAAAATGAAGGAGATGATATCGATATGCTGTTTCAACCGAAAAAGAAATGGTGATCGCTTTTTATTTGCTGGATTTTAAGTTCAGTTAGCAACAGATGAATCATTGATTTGGTGATGTTACGCCAGTTCAGTTTTCATCACCTTCTAAAGGATTGACGCATAAGCAAAGCAACAAATTGATAGCTAACAACATTGATATAAATCGAAACCATCAACACAAAAAAGCCAAGTCATATGTGACTTGGCTTTTTGTTTATCTCTTAGGGTTAAGCTCGTTACAACGGTGCGCTTTTCTTGGCCTTTTTGGTGGACTCACCCACCCACTTACCATTGATATAATGCGCTGACCAACCCGTAGCCTTGCCGTCGACTTCCGTCGCAACATATTGCTCTTTCGTCTTACGACTAAACTTCACCGCCGACTTATTACCTTCATCATCCGTGACTGGCGCATCCGCTAAATACTGATACTTAGGCCATAATAGCTCACGGTATTGAACCAACTCCTCAACCAGAGGCGCGCGGGTTTCCCGTGATTTAGGGAACGTACTGGCAGCGAGGAAAATCCCAGCCGCACCATCACGCAACACGAAATGGGCATCCGATTTAGTGCATTTAAGCTGAGGTAAGAAGATAGGATCTTCTTTTGGCGGCGCCGCCTCACCACTTTTCAGTAATTTACGGGTATTCTTACATTCTTCATTGGTACAGCCAAAGTACTTACCAAAACGACCATTTTTCAGTTCCATATCGTGACTACAGCGGTCGCACTCAATCAGTGGACCTTCATAGCCTTTGATCTTGAATTGGCCTTCTTCAACCTCGTAACCTTCACAAATAGGATTATTACCGCAAACGTGTAGCTTACGTTTCTCATCAATGAGGTAACTGTCCATGGCTGTGCAGCAAATACCACAACGGTGCTTCGCACGCAGTGCATCGGTCTCGGCATCTTCACTGTTTTCGCTAATCGCCTCAATACCAGGCGTTAAGTTCATCGTCGTCTTACAGCGCTCTTTTGGCGGCAGCTCGTAACCCGAACAACCCAGGAACACCCCTGTCGTACCCGTGCGAATACCCATAGAGCGACCACAGGTTGGGCATTTGATATCCGTCATCACCATTTGGTTTAAACGCATGCCACCGTCATCGGGATCGAGCTCCGCTTTTTCTAATTGCTGAGTAAAATCAGCATAGAAACCATCGAGCACTTTTTTCCAGTCTAATTCGCCGCGAGCCACATCATCTAATGTTTGCTCCATGCTGGCAGTAAAGTCATAGCTCATCAAATCAGCAAAACTGCCAACCAATCGCTCACTGACTATTTCACCCATTTTTTCGGCATAGAAACGACGATTTTCGACTTTGACATAACCGCGATCTTGAATCGTTGAAATGATAGTGGCGTAGGTCGATGGGCGGCCAATACCGCGTTTTTCTAATTCTTTAACTAAAGACGCTTCGCTGTATCGTGCTGGCGGTTTAGTAAAATGTTGCTTCGGCTGCAACTCTTTTAATGCTAACACATCGCCTTGTCCCACAAATGGCAACGTATTGTCTTCTTCGTTTTTCTTCTTAAGTGCTGTTTGTACCCGAGTCCAACCATCAAAACGTAGAGTACGTCCCGTCGCTTTGAGCTCATAGTCGCCCGCTTTTACCGTCAGCTTAGTGGCATCATATTGTGCTGGCGTCATCTGACATGACACAAACTGACGCCAAATCAGCTCATATAACCGCTGAGCGTCACGCTCCATATCCGATAAAATCGCGGCTTGTACTTGCACATTCGATGGTCGAATCGCTTCGTGAGCTTCTTGTGCGCCCTCTTTAGAACCATAACGAATAGGCTCTGCAGGCAGATATTTATCACCAAACTCTTTGGCAATCATCTCGCGCAAGTTTTCAACGGCTTCTTGACTCAAATTGGTCGAGTCGGTACGCATATAAGTGATATGACCCGCTTCGTAAAGTCGCTGAGCCATCATCATGGTTTTCTTCACACCAAAACCAAGACGCGTACTCGCGGCCTGTTGCAATGTCGAGGTAATAAAGGGAGCCGAGGGTTTACTTTGGGTCGCTTTATCTTCACGAGCCAGCACAGTAAAACTCGCGGTGGATAACGCGTGGACCGCAGCCATCGCTTGTTGTTCATTGATGGGATCAAAAGCGGCATCTAAATGCTTAACCACTTCCATGCGCAAAGCGTCTTCAGCCGGTGTACTGAGCTCTGCATGTACATCCCAGAACTCCTCTGGTACAAAAGCTTTAATTTCGCTTTCACGTTCAACCACTAAGCGAACAGCAACTGATTGCACTCGCCCAGCGGACAAACCACGAGCCACTTTCTTCCACAGTAATGGCGACACCATAAACCCCACGACTCGGTCTAAAAAGCGACGAGCTTGTTGGGCGTTGACCATGTTAGTGTCGAGTGTTGACGGTTTACTAAAGGCGTCTTGAATTGCAGACTTAGTAATTTCGTTGAAAACAACGCGTTGATACCGTGAAGGATCACCGCCAATCACCTCTTGCAAATGCCAGGCGATGGCTTCTCCCTCACGGTCTAAGTCGGTTGCGAGATAGATTTGATCGGCAGAGTCGGCAAGTGCTTGTAACTCTTTAACCACCTTTTCTTTGCCTGGTAAAATTTGATACTTAGCCGCCCAGCCCTTTTCAGGATTTACGCCCATGCGAGACACCAGCGCATGCTGATCTTTCACCTTTTTATATTGAGCTTTTTCTTCTGGCGACATTTTCTTAACTTCGGCAGCGGATTTAACCTTTTCATTGCCTTCTGAAGTCGATGATGTCGGCAGATCACGAATGTGACCTACGCTCGATTTAACGATGAATTCTTTGCCAAGATACTTATTAATAGTCTTAGCTTTGGCCGGTGATTCGACAATAACTAGCGATTTACCCATAGTTTAATTTGCGCCAAAAAATCTCAAGAAGGTGGAAATGGCATCATATATAGAGGGTTGTACTGATAGTTTCAAGTTAATCCCTCATTTATATGTACCAGCGAGTCACTTTTTAATCAAAGTTGAAAAAATGTAAAAATATAATATGCGTAATTAAAAATTAATATTTCATTATTGGCCAGCAAGCAAGAAATAGTTATGCATTTATCCCAAAAAACTCGCCTTGAGCACAAAACCGCCTGCTTGTGCGGTCGAAAAGCTTCAGTATACTGGCTTCTCTCAGGGACCCTATGAACAAATAATACCTTCCCTATCACAAGGATAAGCAATGAAACACTTTGAAGCGAATTTTGATGGACTCGTTGGACCCACACACAATTACGCCGGCTTGTCCTTTGGCAATGTAGCCTCACTGAGCAATGCCGCCTTAGTTTCTAACCCCAAAGCGGCTGCAAAACAAGGACTCCAAAAAGCCAAAGCACTGGCC
>JBOFUF010000421.1:0-2537 GCA_051652445.1 Shewanella sp. | reverse complement strand
GCGAGACATCCAATGGGTTAACGCAAGAGGGGCCCAGAAAGCCGATCATTATACCGATTTTGACCATAGAAATACTAGAGCCTGTTGGGCGGCAATTTAAGCCTATTTTAGACTTACTCCTATATTATGGGCATTTTTAGCTGACTTGAGTCGTAGACACTGACAATTGCGGATAAATTGGTTACGCTCGTGCCCATATACCCAAACCACCTGAAGATGCAGGAAGCTCGTATATTCAGGTCGTTTGGGTGAATATGGCAAGGCCTGTGTTTTTGTCTCTCATTTCATAACAATAAAAGGAAGGGTCGTGCTGTTAAAATCTCTTTTTTGCCTTCACGGGCGTGATTCTCGCCCCCGCTTTGTCGCAATAAGTGTTGGCGTTTACGCCGGTATTGCACTTGCCGTCGCTGCTTTTGGGGCTCATTTCTTGATGTATTTACTGGCATTGCTGGGGTTGCCTTTATTCGGCCTCGCCGGTTTACGTCGCTTAGCGGATGCCCATAAATCAAAAGGTTGGATTGGCGTATTGCTATTGCCGTTAATGATGTTTATCGGTTTGTTAGTGGCGGATATGCATCTGGCCTTTATCGGCTTGAGTTTAGTGCTAGCGGTGGGTCTGACATTTTGGAGTTGGCGTTTGCCTGCACCAACGGTAGTCGAGTATCGCTACGGTTATTTCGGCCCAGAGCTGAATGCGCCAACATCACAGGCCATGCCTAGGCGCCGTGTAGAACCGACGATAGTGCCAAAGGCCGTGGCTAAAGAGGCTGAAGCTAAAGAGGTTGCTGCAAGACAGGCGGCCAAATCGACAGCCGATATTCAACCGCAACCTCAAACTGAACGACAGGATCCGCACGTCGAACTGTCACATGCACACGCGACTCGCACCGCGACGACCGCTGCGACTGAGGTGGATTTATCTGCCCAGGTTGAAACTGTTGTCGCTGAACCGATTGTCGCTGAACTGATTGTCGCTGAACCGATTGTCGTTGAAACTGTTGTCGCATCGAGTATGAGTGTGGCAGAGGCCGAACTGGAGGCCCTGCGCCAAGATGAGCTGCGCTTTGATGCGTTAACTCGGATGACGCAAAATCCTGCGGATTTTGTGATACCTGACAGCCCTGCTGATTTGCGTCCTGCTAATGCTCACGGCGTTGAGCAGACCCATGTTGAGTTGGTGAATGTCGGCAATGCTGATGTGAGCAATGCTGATGTGAGCAATGTTGATGTGAACAATGTTGATGTGAACAATGCTGATGTGAAACATGTCGACGTTACTGCCCCCCAATTTGAACCCACTCAACGTAATACCGAACCCAGTTGGCGTGTTGACGTCGAAGAGGATGACGAACCGGATAGCTTTAACGACCGAGACCATGCAGAAGAAGTGCGTCAACGCCGCGCCGCAGCGAAAGATTCTGGTTCTATGACTGAGCTATTTCGCGGTTTATTTGAGTTTTTAGCCCCGTTAAAGCGTTTCTTAGTACTGCCGAAGATTAAGCTGCCTCAGATTAAATGGCGTAAAATAGACCGCCGCTATTGGCGCCCCGCTGGAATCGGTTGTGGCGTGGTGGTGTTGATTATCTTAGTGTGGGGTCTGTGGCCAAGTGATGACGCTGGAACGGGCGAAGGAGCGCAGGTGGTGACGGTGAATGCGGTTGCCCCCTATGCAGGTGATCGAGTGACGCTCGCGTTACCGGACGGTTTTTCGGTGGCACTGGAGGATGACATCTTGATCCTGCGCTGGCAGGGTGAAAAGGGTGAAGCACATAATCTTTGGTCGTTAGCAACGGCAAAGGGAGATAAAACCTGTAGTCAGCTGTCTTTTAATAGTGGCACAGGTTACCGTCCGGTAACGGTGGATTTGAAAGCGGATTTTGCTACTGAGGCGCGATTCTCTCCATTGGACACTCAAGCCATCATTATTGGCCTTGCACGCCGTAGCAATATCAGCCTGTGTGGATATAAGTTCAGCCTTAAGGGCAGCCAAGCTATATTGGAACAAAATCGGACCTTTGCTGATTACATCGCAGAATAATTAACCTTGTACCTTAAACTGATAAAAAATCGGCTTAAAGGCTAGTCACCATTAGAGGGGTAGATTACACTTTTGCTCCTCTTTTTCTCATCCCCAGATGTAATGACTTTAGCGTTAGTCGCTTGGTTTGGGAAAGCACCGTTAACACTATATAGACACCCAACATAGACACCCAACATGAATACAGAATTGACCTTAGTCATTATGGCTGCAGGGTTAGGTAGTCGTTTCGGCGGCGATAAGCAATTGGCGGCGCTTGGCCCTGCGGGTGAGCCCATGTTGGTGTTATCCATTATGTCGGCTATTCACAGTGGTTTTCGGCGCGCAGTGCTGGTGATCCGCCCTGAGCTAGAAAGTGAATTAATTGAGATGTTATCGCGGTTTTTGCCCGTCGATTTTGAATATCATTTTTGCTATCAAGCCTTAACGGATTTACCCGCCGCGGCGCAGTTGGCAGATCTGAGCCATAGGCTCAAACCTTGGGGCACGGCGCATGCAC
>JBOFUF010000420.1:0-4928 GCA_051652445.1 Shewanella sp. | reverse complement strand
CATTTTTGATGTAGAGCTGCTTAAGATTGATTAAATCAAGCTTCAATAAGCCAGTCTTAACGCATTTGGCTATATTCATAAAATAAGTCTAACGCTTAATAAAGATAAAAGCCCTGCATTGTCGCAGGGCTTTTTACTTTACAAATCAATAATATTAATACGTTTAATGATTAAGAGCAGGTTGCTGCGCCAACATCAACCCATACCGCAGCAACACTAGGTACATCACCTTTAGTCCAGTAACTTGCTTTCCACACCCGACCGTTATAGCGAGTAGTTTGACCGCCGTTATACACCAAACCCGCATCCCAACCGAGATCAACTTGGCTGAGTTGCTGCCATTGGTCTGCGGTGCGCGAGCTGAAGTTCGAACAGGGCCGTCGTACCGCCCACATCTATTGTTAATATTTGCATCGGTTACTCCACTGATACCTGTGCCCCACACTGACCCCGAGCGGAGATGGCAAATGTTAGCGATTGAATAACGATTAAGTTATTAATTTTTAAGGAACAAACCCTTAATAAAACATGTTCAATCTTGTATTTAGTCCATTTTTTACGCTCAAAATCACATAAATGAATTAACACCCCCATAAACTCAAGCGTCTTGCCGGCACACATTCACGATTATATACAAAATCCTTTATTCGCTATCCTTGCATCTAGCGCGCTAGACTTGCGATAATCCGAGCCGGTTAAAACTCAAATTAACATAAACCATTCATCCTTAGGCGATCTTCGCCTACCGACTCGCATAGCATGCCAGTCTCACTTGGAGCCCTTATGCCACATTCAATTGCCAGCCGCCTCGGTGCCATTCGCAGCGAATTAACTTCTGCCAATCTCGATGCCTTTATCATTCCCCGTGCCGACGAATATCTGGGCGAATATGTGCCAGCACATAACGAACGTTTGTACTGGGCAACCCATTTCACCGGTTCAGCGGGTATGGCTATCATATTGAAAGATAAAGCCGCAATATTTACTGATGGCCGCTATACGGTTCAAGTTCGTTTACAAGTCGATGCCGCACATTTTAGTTATGAAAGCCTAACCGATACCCCGCAAATTGAGTGGTTATGCGACACGCTACCAGCAGGGTCACGCGTCGGCTTCGATGCGCGCTTACACACCTTAGCTTGGTTTGAAAATGCCAAAGCAACATTAAGCCAAGCGCAAATCGACTTAGTGGCCGTTGAACAAAACCCAATTGACTTGCATTGGCAGGATCGCCCCGCCCCCTCGAGTGCGCCGATGACGTTATTCAGTAACAACAGTGCTGGCAAAACCAGTTTGCAAAAGCGTACCGAAATTGGTGCATTAGTAAAAAAAGCCGGTGGTGATGTTGCCTTAATTGCCGCCCTCGATTCTTTCTGCTGGCTGTTAAACATTCGCGGCAATGATGTACCACGTCTGCCGGTAGTACTTGGCAGTGCGCTGCTGCATGCTAATGGTGATATGACGCTGTATACCGATTTGGCTAAATTACCTGAGGGTATCGAGGCTCACGTAGGCGAAGGCGTGAGTTTTAAAACCGAAGACGAACTTGCTGCCACTCTTGCCAACTTAACAGGTTTAAAACTACTCGCCGATCCCCATTCAGCCAATGCTTGGGCACAAAACCTCGCCCGTGATGCAGGAGCTAAATTGATTGCCGGCATCGATCCTGTCGCTTTACCTAAAGCGCAGAAAAATGCCGCAGAACTGGCCGGAATGCGTGCCTGCCATATCCGTGATGGCGTTGCTGTGAGTCGCTTCCTTGCATGGCTCGATGCCGAAGTGGCTGCCAAGCGTCTACACGATGAAGCCACCCTTGCGGATAAATTAGAAAGCTTCCGTCTGCAGGATGAGCGTTACCGCGAGCCAAGTTTCGACACGATTTCAGCCGCAGGGGCGAATGCTGCGATGTGCCATTACAATCACAACAATGGCACACCCGCCATGATGACGATGAACAGTATCTACCTCGTAGATTCTGGTGCGCAATATATCGATGGCACCACAGATGTGACCCGTACCATTGCGATAGGAGAAGTGACCGATGAACATAAACAAATGGTCACACTCGTGCTAAAAGGTCATATTGCCCTCGACCAAGCTCGCTTCCCCAAAGGCACTTCAGGGCAACAACTCGACGCGTTCGCCCGCCAGTTTTTATGGCAACAAGGTTTTGATTACGATCACGGTACAGGGCACGGTGTGGGTCACTTTTTAAGTGTGCACGAAGGCCCACAACGCATAGGTAAGAATGTTAACGCAATCGCACTGATGCCTGGCATGGTGCTTTCTAACGAGCCGGGTTACTACCGCGCCGACGACTTCGGTATTCGTATAGAAAACCTCGTTGTCGTTCAGCACTGTGAAGCACTTAAGGGGGCTGAGCGTGAAATGTATGAATTCGATGCGCTGACGATGATCCCTATAGATGCGCGCCTTATTGATAAGAGCCTGTTAACCCAAGGGGAAATCAACTGGTTTAACGCTTACCATCAACAAGTGTTGAATACACTTTCGCCGCTGATGGCAGGCGATGAATTAGCTTGGTTAACTCAAGTGACTAAGGCTATTTGACAAATCGATTTTAAATAAGTACTTAAGCGTTACTTTCATCATTTACGCGCTATCCATTAAAATGCCCAAAGCAATTAGCCTTGGGCATTTGTTCGACCAGCAAAACCATACAATAAACGCTCAATAGCACCTCACATGTGGCAAAATCAATAGCACGCTATTGCTGCAGAATCATAGGCATGGACTCTACATCACCGATGTGTCATTGACTGCGCTAAAAAGCCAACCCCAAATAGATGCGATTGAGTTAACCCTTAATGAGTTAGTCCACATTGATGAACAATACGCATTATCCCATCAGAAAAAACTGATATAAAATACCGAACCCGGCGAATTCAAGTCCATATTTTACTCACCCCTTATATCGCTTAATAAGACTTAACCCACCTGAACCAGTACCGATCCTTTTACCCCCTACTATGAAATGATGCAGATAAAATGCCAAAATATTAAAAAGTACAGGTTTTAACCTAAATTTTTGCTATAATTCGCCCCCGCCATTTTTCTTATAAAATCTGTGTGGAAGAATGAGCCAGTCGGCATGCCTCTTAGCTTAGTTAACTAAATAAAGGTTAACTAAATAAAGCGGCTCGCGGTGCTTGAATGTTTGAATAAGTGAACGATAGGAATCCAAAATGAGATTTGAATCTTTTAGTTTTTCCCCCGAGATTTTGCGCGCTATCTCAGATTGCGGTTATCAACAAATGACGCCTATTCAGCAGCAAGCGATCCCCGCTATCCGCCGCGGTCAAGATGTCTTAGCCAGTGCTCAAACCGGCACGGGTAAAACCGCCGCCTTCGCCCTACCAATTCTTCAAAAGATGGTTGAAAATCCAAGCGAAACATTAAAGTCGAATGCACGGGTATTAATCCTTACGCCGACTCGCGAGCTTGCAGCTCAAGTGGCCGATAACGTCACGGCTTACTGCAAATATTTAAACTTCAGCGTATTAACCATTTACGGTGGGGTAAAGATTGAAACGCAGGCGCAAAAGTTAAAACGTGGCGCCGATGTAATTGTTGCCACACCAGGTCGTTTGCTTGAACACTTAACCGCTTGTAATTTAAGTTTATCGAATGTCGACTTTTTAGTCCTAGATGAAGCCGATCGTATGCTAGATATGGGCTTTAGTGCCGATATTCAAAAGATCCTTCAAGCGGTAAATAAGAAGCGTCAAAACCTATTGTTCTCGGCCACCTTCTCAAGTGCCGTGAAAAAACTGGCCAACGATATGATGGTTAAACCGCTAGTGATCAGCGTCGATAAGCAAAACACTACTGCCGACACGGTTAGCCAAGTGGTATATCCTGTAGAACAACGCCGTAAGCGCGAACTGTTATCTGAGCTTATCGGTAAGAAAAACTGGCAACAGGTATTGGTATTTACCGCAACGCGTGAAGCTGCAGATACCCTAGTCAAAGAATTGAATTTAGATGGGATCCCCTCTGAAGTGGTCCACGGTGAAAAAGGCCAAGGCAGTCGTCGCCGCGCCCTGCGTGAGTTTGTCGCGGGTGATGTGCGCGTACTGGTTGCCACCGAAGTTGCTGCCCGTGGTCTAGACATCCCCAGTCTTGAATACGTAGTCAACTATGACTTACCTTTCCTCGCCGAAGATTATGTACACCGTATAGGTCGTACAGGCCGAGCAGGTAAAACGGGCGTCGCCATTTCATTTGTGAGCCGTGAAGAAGAGCGCACACTAGCCGATATCGAAAAACTGATTGGCCAACAAATTCGCCGTGTTACAGTACCGGGTTATGAAGTGGGTAGCCGCGAATTGCTGCTAAAGCAATTGCAAACCCGTCGCAGCTTTGCCAAAAAACAACAAAGAACCGACAACGTCGGTGCTCAAGTTGCGGCAGAGAAAAACATGCAAGGTCGCCGTGTAAAAGTCAAAATAGGTCAAGCACCGAGTAAAACGAAAAAACTTAAGTAATGCTAAAACGGACAGTTTAAAGCGAATAGCGTTTAAACCTATCCTATATGCTTAGTCAAATCGGCCACCATAACTGTTGTGCCGATTTTTTTTGCCCAAACGTTATTAATGGGAGAGCCAATATAACCGTTACACCAATCCGCACTAAATTGTGATCTAATATACTCATCATTTTCAACTCATTCTATTCTGTGAAAAATGACACCTCTGTTGAACTTGTTAAATGATCAAAGTCAGAAAAAGACGCCCGTATGCGTATTCGCATTTTGGCTGTTTCTTGCTTTTTGGAATGTCACAATCGCGCTCAAGTTGCTCGCCAACTCAAGGTCAGTCGTCGCAGTGTCAATGAATGGGTTAAAAACGACTTAAATTCTGGCATTGATGGTTTGAAAGCCAATATGTGCTCGACAAATGCGAGTA
>JBOFUF010000419.1:0-5897 GCA_051652445.1 Shewanella sp. | reverse complement strand
CATCACGCAGAGCAAATAACTGTTTTTCAAAAACTAAGTAATCTTTTTGCAGTTGCGCTCTTTGAGCGACCAACTCCGCTTTATTAGTGTCGGTTAATTCACCATCGAGCTCTAAACGTCGCTCCTGCAAACGTAATTTGTCAATGGCGTAGTTGATCGAGCCAATGTCTTGTTTCTGCAAAACCACCGCTTGGTCGGATAAGGTAACCGCACGTTCGATATGCGCCATTAAAGACGATTCTAGCGCATCATTCACTAAATCGAGACGCTTGCCATTTTCAATCACCGCAATTGGAAAACCGTAAAAGTTACCGTTTTTTGCCCGTTCGATCACGGCCACATCCGTTGGTGTAGAGCGGCTAATAATGTCCGTCGCTAATATCCAGCGAAAGTCTAAACCGACAAATTCACGGTTACCTGTTTTGACTAAATAACGGGTAACGAACTCGCCTGGATGCTCTTTAAACACATGCCCCGCAGTCATCAAACGCTCAGTCGGTACTTCTTCCCTATCGTAAATTTCACCAATTAAGGTCGAACGTACACCGGTGTTATCTTCAAGTTCCCACTGGTAAACCGTTGCTGGCCAAAAGTAACTTAAGCCACGCCATGCGATTAACAATAATAAGCCTAAGACGGCAATCAAACTGATGCTCACAGCACCGCCCGTCATCCATATCCATGGCGAGCCTGATTTTACCCACTTACCCATTACATAAACCCCTCAAGGTCACTGTCGAAATAGTATTTAATATCATTATCTTATCTCCGTTACAGCGAGCTATAGCGTTCACGTAGACGCTGTCTCACCACTTCTGCAATGGTGTTAAAGAAGAAGGTAAAAATGAATAGCACGAATGCCGCAAGGAAGAGCACTCGATAATGCGAGCTGCCAATAGCCGACTCAGGCATTTCAACCGCAATGTTTGCCGCTAAGGTTCGCATTCCTTCGAACACGCTCCATTCCATGATGGCGGTGTTACCGGTTGCCATCAATACAATCATGGTCTCACCCACGGCGCGGCCAAGGCCCATCATTACCGCAGAGAAAATACCCGGGCTTGCCGTAAGTAACACCACACCAATCAGAGTCTGCCAAGGTGTCGCACCTAAGGCTAAACTGCCATTCGATAAATGCCGTGGCACAGAGAAAATAGCATCCTCAGCAATAGAGAAAATGGTTGGGATGACCGCAAAGCCCATGGCAATGCCGACCACCAGTGCGTTACGTTGATCAAAAGTGATCCCCAGTTCGTTAGTAATAAATTGACGGGTATTGCCATCAAACAAAGCCACTTCGATCATCGGACTGATGGCAAAAGAGAGCCAGCCTACGAAGCAGATAACCGGGATCAACATCAGCTCTTGGTAAACTTCAGGCAGACGTTGTTTCCACTTACCCGGCAGCCTGCTCCAGCCATAAGCTGACACCAGAATAGAGGTTGGCAACAAAATCAGTAACACTACAATGCCGGGGAGATGCTCTTCAATCAGTGGGGCTAACCACAGACCGGCTAAGAAACCTAAAATCACCGTCGGTAAGGCTTCCATGATTTCGATGGTGGGTTTCACGTAACCGCGCACCTTAGGCGACATGAAGTAAGCGGTATAAATCGCCCCTGCGATGGATAAAGGCACGGCAAATAACAAGGCATAAAATGCGGCTTTCATTGTACCAAAAGCCAATGGCATCAAACTCAACTTAGCTTCGAAATCGTCAGTACCCGAGGTCGATTGCCAGACGTATTTAGGCTCTGGATAACCTTCATACCACACCTTTTCCCACATAGCGCTCCATGATACTTCTGGATGCGAGTTTTCCACATTGAAGATATGCAGCTTTTTATCTGCCTCAACGACAATGCCGTTTGAGCGTGGAGTAAAGCCCATTTTACCGGGATTTTTAAGGTCAAATTGTCCATCAAACAGTTCACGATGACTGGTGGTATACAGGAGTGTTAGCTCGCCCTCAGGGCTCACTGTCGCAAAACTTTTACGATAGAACTCAGAAGAAATAGCACTGATAGGCGCTAAGTCATCAAACTGGCGGATCTCTTGATATAAACGCCCTTTTGGACCACTGACTTGGAAGTACTGCGCCACAATACCTGTGTCGTAGCTGACCAGTAACGAGCTCGCACCGGCAAGCAATGCCACGTTATTGACTTGAGCATTCGCCCGTGCCACGTCAATCACCTGCAGCAGATTTAAGTTGCTGGGATTACGGATGTCATATACGAAAACTTTATTACCCGCTTGCAACATCAATTGACGTTGGTCTGGTGTCATCAGCTCATGGGAGACTTTCTTCGGTGCATCTTGAATTTGTGCAGTGGTGGAAACCCACTCCACTTCTTCAGTCATGATATTCTCTTGCCCTTCGAGACGAGTTAAGCGCCAAACGCCACTCTCATCTTGATAAGCGAAACTTATTTTGTCTGAGCTATAGGTGAAGGTCAGTTTATGAATCGCACTCCCGGCCTCATCGACGGTAATAGGGGTTTCACCTGCGGGATAACGCAGTTTCGGTGTGATTAAGCGTTTATTGTTTGGGTAACTTAAGCCAAACTCTAAACCCACCACTAAAACTTGACCATTACTTAATCCCAGCGCAAAACGCTGCTCGCTGGGCATAGCAACTGCCGCACTGGTCACAGTAACGCCCGCAGGTAACGGCGGCGTAAAGCTAGAAAGTAAACTACCGTCAGCCACAGTATAAAAGTCCACTTGACCATCAACCGCCACACGGTACATCACTTCATTTTGCTCTTCGGCGCCCACCATGAGCGTCGCAACATCTGCATGTTGATAGCTCACACTCTTAACGGGTGTGACATCCGCACTGTCAAAAATGGGTTTAATCACATACAACAAATAAAAGAAAATTAACAATAAGGCGACAAACACCATAGTGCCGCCGATAGTGACACTGATTTGCGCCGCCTTATCCTTAAATGCCCTCCGATTAGAGCGTCCACCTTTAAGCATACTGTGCGATGCAGGACCAGGTTGAGTGACCTGACTTTCCATTAAGAACCTCTATTATTAATAGCTAACGAGTTTTTCGCTAGGATTTGCCGAGTGCTATGCTTACACTGTTTTAACGTAAACCGAGCAATAGTAACATCCTTTATTCCAAGTGCCGTGGATTATATGACGCAAATATGACAGTTGTGTTACAGCCTGTTTTAAAACAGGTGCCTTTTACACGAATAGGAGTCCATCACCATGCTACGATATTTAATCACACTACAAGCACCTGATAGAAAAGGATTAGTAGAACAAATCGCCCATGCAGTGAGCCGTCACGGCGGTAACTGGCTCGACTCTGAATTACGCCATATCGACGGTGTTTTTGCCGCGATATTGTTACTCGAAGTGCCCTCACTGCGTATGGATGAGTTAATCGAAGCGCTTGAGTGCATCGATAGCCTGTCCCTCACCTACGCCAAAACCTCGGTCGCACTCAAACCCATTAGGCGACTTAGTTACAGCCTCGTCTCCTACGATAGACCTGGGTTGGTGCTGGATATTTCCAATCGGATCACCGCCCTTGGCATCAATATTGAGCAATTTAGTAGCCAATTTGAAACCGCGGGCCACACAGGTATTGCACTCTTTCGAGCCACCATTGGTTTAGGCTTAACCGAACTGACCCAAGAGGAGCAACTGGTGCAATCTCTCTATGCCTTAGGGGACGATTTGGTGTTAGATAAACTCAGCCGCGAATAGACAGCGCGCGACCTAAGCAAGCCTAAGATTCGAATGTCAGCAGGCTTAGGCTGCTTTAAATTTAAGTCTAATCCGTTTAAGCCGTATCAATAAAGGTCAGCCACCCTTTGAGTGGATGCAACACCGCAGGGCATCCTAAACGCTGAGCCCTAAATGTTAGCCCTAAATGTTAGCCCAAGGCGCTATTTAAGTGATTCGCTGGTGCAAACGCTTAGCTTGACTAAGTGTGTCATTCAACAATACTGGGTCACTTTTCTTCACCAATACTACCGCCTTGCTAAACTCTCTTAATCGAAAATTCCTATCTAAACTGGTTTGAATAATCTTGTATACTGCCAGTCACGCAATGACACTCTCGATAACGTGCGCACAAGCTGCTTAATGAGCACCTAAAATGTACGCAGAAATAGGATGACCATGTTAGGAACGCTAAGAAAAATGCGCGTGCAATTAGATGACGCGCAACAAGTGCAATATCAACTCGTTGTGGGTGATGAATTACTGCCGCTCAATCCATTGATTGGCAAGCAATTAACCTTGACTCACACCGGCAATATCTTTTGCTGCAACTGCGGTAAAAAGAGCAAGAAGAGTTACTCCCAGGGCCATTGTTTTGTCTGTATGCAAAAGTTGGCGAGTTGCGATATGTGCATCATGAAGCCGGAAACGTGTCATTACGACCAAGGCACTTGCCGCGAGCCGCAGTGGGCCCAGAGCCACTGTTTTGTGCCGCATTATGTATATCTGTCAAATACTTCGGGCGTTAAAGTCGGCATTACCCGTCACACCCAACTGCCCACCCGTTGGATTGACCAAGGTGCTACCCAAGGTTTACCGATTTTTAAAGTCTCAACAAGGCAGCTTTCAGGCTTAGTCGAAGTCGAATTAGCAAAACTGGTTAATGATAAAACCCATTGGCAAGCCATGTTAAAAGGCCACGCCGACGATATTGACTTAAATGCGAAAGCCGCGGAACTGATCCCGCAAATTGAGGCTAAGTTGCACGAAATCGGCATGCAAAAAGGCGATTACAGTATCGAGCGTTTGCACGAAACGATTCAGCCAATTCATTACCCCATTGACACCTTTCCGAAAAAGATCACTTCGCACAATTTCGATAAAGAGGTGGTCGTCAGCGGGATTTTGCAGGGTATCAAGGGGCAGTATTTAATGTTTGATACGGGCGTGATTAACATTCGTAAGTTTTCATCCTACGAGGTCACAGTCGAACACGACTGAAACAGTCTGAAATCAAAATGGGGCTTATCCCATAAAATGAAAAAGCGCGGCAGTTTTCACTGTCGCGCTTTTTATTGAGATGGCTGTCACTAAAGTACCATGTACTACAGTTCAAAAATGGGAGCTAGCACCACAAACATAGGACCAAGACACCTCAATTAAGCACTCATCCCGTTTATCTGGCGAATTGTAATTCGCTCCCATTCACTTAGAACTGAACTAAAGCTCAAACGCTGGCTAAGGAGCCACACTAACCGACGGCAAGCACCAAACTAGGCTAGCACGCTTATCTCGCCATGACGTTCATCGACGTATCAACATATTTTGTGATTCTCGGCGAATGCTGGTCTTTGCAGATAAACTCGCTATGCATATAGGCGCAACCTCATTTAATCGCTAGAATGCCTCGCTAAATTGGTCATCAAATGTCGCAATCAAATGGCGCCATAAAATGACGTCAGTATAAATAATAGCAACTGAGTATCGCGGGCTGTCAGATGAGTCAATAGCAGTTCAGTGCGGTGGCATCACACTAAAATGAAACGGGTGGTTCGAACAATGGAGTTAATACTTGCTATCGCGTTGTTTGCGTTTTCATCGGGGATCACCCCAGGGCCAAATAATATTATGCTGATGACCTCAGGGGTTAATTTTGGCGTGAAACGTAGCATTCCGCATCTGATGGGAATAAGCCTTGGCTTTCCGACCATGATCCTCGGGATAGGTTTGGGCTTGAGCGCTCTATTTCAAAGCTATCCTATCATCCATCAAGTGATTAAAGTCGTCGGCATAGGTTACCTTTTGTATCTGTCTTGGTTGATTGCCAATAGCAGTAGCAAGATGGAAGGCAAGGCCGTTGCCAAACCCTTCAGTTTTATCCAAGCCGCCGCATTTCAATGGGTTAACCCTAAAGGCTGGATCATGGC
>JBOFUF010000418.1:0-2398 GCA_051652445.1 Shewanella sp. | reverse complement strand
GTTAAATGTGACCACCTGTTTGACCATGTTGCCACTTGGTTTTTGGTCGGTTTTTGGCTGGTTAATTAGCTGTGTTTTGTTTTGGTAATACCTTGCGTGGATGTTGCCTATAACATTTTGCTGGTGACGATGGCGCAACCTTTATGTTGTCATCACTATTCTTAATCGCGTGCCTCGATATTAGCCCGCTAACGCCTGTGCGTTAGCGGGCTTTTTATTGGGTCAATGGCGCGCGTTAGCGTATTTATGCAGGATTGAATAGCTTAGCCACACTCTGACAAATGGTTTCTCTAATCCATTTATGCCCTTGGTCCTCATCATTTCTTTGATGCCATAACAGCACATAGGCCATGGGCATAAATTCGAAGGGCAGTGGCAGTTGTTTGAGCGGATAAAGCTGGCAGGCGTGCCTTGCAAAGCTCGAGGGTAGAGTGAAGATTAAATCGCTGTGGGCGCATACACTGGCGGCACCGTAAAAATCGGGCACAGTCGTGCTGATCCGGCGTCGATGGCCAAGATCGGCAAGAAAGTAATCCAGTGCCCACCAATCGCTCCCTTCACAGCGAACCTGCACATGGGCCATATCGAGGTAAAGGGGGAGATCCCATTGTGCTGAGGTGAGCGCCGCCATCAGTGGATGATCCTCTCGCACTAAGCAGACTTGTTGATCGGTAAATAAGGTTTGATAGGCAATCCCTTCGGGCAAGCGATCCACTTGAAAATCAGACCGTGGATGCAAATCTCGCCCTGAAATACCAAAGTCAATTTGTCCTTGCTGCAAATCCTGCATCGACTTTTCGGTCCAGACATAGGAGTCGAGTTTGACGTTGGGTGCCGTGGTCAGCATCGGGCCGATAAAATACGGGATTAAGGTTTCATAGGCACTTTCCACCATGGCAAAAGAAAATTGTCGATTGCTACTGGCAGGATTAAAGGTCGGAGGCTGAGTGAGTTGATATAAGTCTTGCAATATATTGGGCAATTTTTGCCCAATAATGAGGGCGTGTGCTGTGGGTTTTAAGCCATGGGCGGTGCGTTGAAACAGAGGGTCATCTAAGGTTTCTCTAAGACGACTTAAGCTCTTGCTGAGTGCTGACTGGCTTACGTGTAATCGGCTCGCAGCGCGAGTCACACTCTGCTCTTCTAGCAGAACCATGAGTATGACCAATAGGTTAAGATCGATTCTGGCTAAGTTGTCGATATTCAAAGATATTCCTCAGAGGAAATTTACTTTGGAAATTATACCATTTCCATTCATACCTTGAGTTAATTAAAATAGCGCCCACTGAAATACCTTTCACTGTTCAACTGAGATTATTTATGCGGCGCAATCTATTACCTATCCTGATGTCTATGGTGCTACTCAGCCCATTAGCCATCGATATTTATTTACCTTCAATGCCAACTATGGCGACAGAATTCGCCGTATCTGCCAGTGATGTGCAATCCACACTGGTATTATTTTTATTCGCCATGGGCTTAGGTCAAGTGTTGATCGGGCCATTAGCTGACCGTTATGGTCGTCGTCCTGTGGCTATTTTCGGGGTCTTACTCTACGGTGCGAGCAGCCTTTTAGCCGCTGCTGCCATCGAGTTTCATTGGCTGCAAATTGCTCGGGTGTTGCAAGGCTTAGCCGCCTGTTCGACTTCTATCGTGGTGTTTAGTGCAGTGCGTGACAGCTACTCCCAAAATGAAAGCGCTAAAATTTACAGTTACTTAAATGGCGCGATTTGCGTGATCCCAGCTTTAGCACCCACCTTAGGTGGCTTATTAGCGATGCAATTTGGCTGGCGTTCAACCTTCGTGTTCATGACGCTATATGCCATGTTGATGATGATCGTTGTGGGTTATCGCTTACCTGAGACTCGTCCTGCCAATACGGTCAATACTGGCCCACTTTACCGATGGGGCAGATTCAAACCTGTACTCAGTAACACCCACTTTTTGTTTTATGCCTTTACTTGTATGTCGGCGATGGCGGCTATTTTGAGTTATGTCTCGTACGCACCTGTGTGGTTGATTGGGCATTTGGGGGTTTCTGAGCTGGCGTTTAGTGGTCTATTTGGGCTCAATGCGGTATTCAATATCGTGGCCTGTTTTGCGGCCCCGATCGTCATTCGCAAACTGGGTCATCGTCCAACGGTTATCTTGGCTCTGTCCTTACTCGTTCTGTCTTCAGTGGTGACAGTGGTGGGTCAGCAGTTTGGTCCGAATACCGGAATGGCAGCAGCCTTTAACTTCATGTTACCTATGATTTTGTTATGTGTAGGATTTGCCTTCTTACTCGGCCCCGCGACCAGTATGGCACTGTCGGCTTTCGGTGAGCGTGCTGGGACGGCTGCAGCTATGCTAGGTTTTATTCAAATGAGTGGTGCATCCGTTTTAGCGGGGCTGGTCC
>JBOFUF010000417.1:0-6284 GCA_051652445.1 Shewanella sp. | reverse complement strand
CGGTAAAAAACTGAGCTACTACGCAACAAAGACCCGACAGGCATCTTTTTCACTGTAGCTACAGTGTCGGTTATTTTTTGAATCCAAGCTTCAATAGATATGTCTGTTGAGATTGCCGCTCCAATCTTGTTATCGCAATCCGCCATTATTTAGCTATAAGAGTGGGAATAAAGATAAGGGAGTGCCGCTTTTCGTCTTCTATATTTGCTGGCTAGCAGAGATACGCAAAGGTTAATAGGATTAAGCACTGGTATGTAAGTGACCGTCAGTGACATGGATGTCACGGTCGAGCACACAGGGATGTGCTTGCTGCGAGTCACTGGAATGCCAGTGCTTAATCGCTGAAACAGAATGATGAACATCCTTTCTATGAGTAATTAATGGCGCAGTGTCTTTGTTTAATTCCTACCTAAAACAAATAAAAGCTGGATTCCCGCCCACAAGCATTGCGGGAATGACAGTGCTTAATCAATGTCGTCATTACAACACCAGTGCAAACTAAGGTGCGGCAACTTGCCATTCGTCCTGTGGCTCTTGTCTAGTGGTTCTTGATTAGTGGATCAGGCGCGCAGGCGGGTTTTCTTCTGTTATAATGCCCCCTCGATTTTTTGGAGGCGAGAATGGACGTATCTTCTTTACTAGACGGCCTGAATGATAAGCAGCGCGAGGCTGTCGCGGCACCGCAATCTAGCATGTTAGTGCTTGCGGGCGCGGGTAGTGGTAAAACGCGGGTGTTGACCCACCGTATTGCGTGGTTAATGCAGGTTGAACAGCAGAGTCCTTACTCGATTCTGGCGGTGACGTTTACCAATAAAGCGGCGGCTGAGATGCGCGAGCGAGTTGAAAAAGTCGCGGGCACCAATATGGGCCGCATGTGGATTGGCACGTTCCATGGCTTGGCGCATCGCTTGTTGCGCACTCACTTCCAAGATGCGGGTTTACCGCAAAGCTTCCAAATCCTCGATTCAGACGATCAAGTGCGCTTGATCAAACGTATTCTAAAAAGCCTGAATTTGGATGAGAAACAATATCCTCCACGCCAAGCTCAGGGTTATATCAATGGTAAAAAAGACCAAGGATTACGCCCTAAACATATCGATGCGGGCGGTTTTCCCCTTGAGCAAAATCTGCTCAAAATCTATCAGGTGTATCAAGAGTCTTGCGACCGCGCGGGTTTAGTCGATTTTGCCGAAATCCTATTACGTGCCCATGAGTTATGGCTCAATAAGCCGCACTTGTTGGCCCATTATCAAGACAGATTCAAGCATATTTTGGTGGACGAGTTCCAAGATACCAACGCGATTCAATATGCGTGGATTAGAGTGCTTGCCGGGCAAACTGCCAATGTGATGATAGTCGGTGATGACGACCAATCGATTTACGGCTGGCGCGGTGCTCAGGTTGAAAACCTACATCGATTCTTAAAGGATTTCCCGAGTGCGACCACGATTCGCCTCGAGCAAAACTATCGCTCGAAGGGCAATATTCTTAAAGCGTCCAACGCCTTAATCGCTAATAACCCAGAGCGTATGGGCAAAGAGTTATGGACGGATGAAGCCGATGGCGAGCCGATTTCGCTCTATTGCGCCTTTAATGAAATGGACGAGGCGCGCTTTATTGTCGGTCGTATTAATGATTGGCACGAAAAGGGCGGCAACCTCAGCGATTGTGCGATTTTATATCGTTCTAACGCTCAATCGCGGGTATTGGAAGAAGCTTTGTTACACAAAGGCTTAGCCTATCGTATCTACGGTGGTTTACGCTTCTTCGAACGCCAAGAAATTAAAGATGCCATGGGTTACCTGCGGCTGATTAATAACAAAGACGACGATGCGGCGTTTGAGCGTGTGGTGAATACGCCGCCCCGTGGCATTGGCGATCGCACGTTGGATATTTTGCGCTCCACCGCGCGCCAGCATGAGTTAACGCTGTGGCAGGCGAGTGTGCGTTTGCTCGACGAAAAAGTGCTTGCGGGCCGCGCGGCAAATTCTGTACGTGGTTTCATGGACTTAATCATGACTCTGCGCGAAGACACCCAAGATATGGTGCTGTATCGCATGGCCGATACTGTGATCCAAGCGTCGGGCCTTAAGGCCATGTATGAAGCCGAAAAGGGCGAAAAAGCCCACGCCAGAATCGAAAACTTAGAAGAACTCGTCACGGCGGCACGTACGTTCGAAATGCCAGAAGAGCTGGAGGACATGGGCGAACTGAACGGTTTCCTGTCCCACGCGGCGCTCGAAGCGGGCGAAGGCCAAGCCGATGCCTTTACCGATGCGGTGCAGCTAATGACACTGCATTCTGCCAAAGGGTTAGAGTTCACTGTGGTGTTTATGGCGGGGGTCGAAGAAGGGATCTTCCCGAGTAAAATGGCGCTCGAAGAGGGCGACAGGCTCGATGAAGAACGTCGTCTCTGCTATGTGGGCATGACCCGTGCCATGGAAAAACTTTACATAACCTATGCGGAATCGCGGCGCATTTATGGCCGCGAAGATTACGCGCGGCCGTCGCGTTTTATCAAAGAGATCCCGCCGCAATATGTGGATGAAATTCGTCTTAAGGCGCAGGTTTCAACGCCAATGGCGAATAATCGTTTTAGCACCCAAAAATCGGCTGCCACTAACGATACCGGCTTTAACGTCGGCCAACGAGTCAATCACCCTAAATTTGGTGAAGGCAAAGTGACCAACTTTGAGGGCAGCGGTGCCCAAGGGCGAGTGCAAGTGAGCTTTGCTGACTTTGGCAGCAAGTGGTTAGTGGTGGCTTACGCTCGGTTAGAAGCGCTGTGATATAAGGCGCTGTGATATAAGGCATTGGCAAGATTGTTATTTTTTGTGATAGAGTGTTATCAGTCTGGCACTCGACCACGCCTGCAAGCGCTAAAGGAATAAAGCGGCCACTTGCCGCAACGCTCTGTTGCTGAGGTGGCGTGTATAGGGTGCTGAGCTTGAGCGCGTCAGCGACTGTGGAGTCTGGATTAGGATAGGGAGTACCGAGTTTATGAATTTTAAGCAGAAGTGGGATGTGTATTCCCGTCTTACTCGACTTGACCGCCCCATTGGTACGCTTTTGCTGATGTGGCCATGTTTGATGGCGCTGATGTTAGCGGCAGGGGGGATGCCGGATCTTAAGGTATTGGTTATCTTCATTATTGGCGTAGTGATCATGCGCGCCTGTGGTTGCATTATTAATGATTATGCCGACCGCAAGTTAGACGCCCATGTTGAACGCACTCAGTCCCGCCCGCTCGCTAGCGGTGAACTCGGTACCAAGGAAGCCCTGATACTGTTTGTGGTTTTAGCGCTAGCGGCTTTTGGCTTAGTGTTGCTGCTCAATAGTTTAGTGGTTAAGTTATCTGTAGTTGGCATTATTCTCACCATTATTTATCCCTACACTAAGCGCATCACTAACATGCCGCAAATGTTTTTAGGTGTGGTGTGGAGTTGGTCTATCCCTATGGCTTATGCCGCGCAGACGGGTGAAGTGCCCATGGCGGCTTGGTGGTTATTTGCGGCAAATTGGTGTTGGACCGTTGCTTACGACACTATGTATGCCATGGTCGATCGGGACGACGATTTAAAGGTGGGTATTAAATCGACAGCCATTTTGTTCGGGAAATATGATCGCCAAATCATAGGGTTATTTCAGCTTGCTGCGTTGGCTTGTTTTATCGCCGCTGGCTGGAGTGCCGATCGGGGTTTGCTCTATGGTTTAGGTATACTGACCTTTATGGGCTTTAGTTCGTACCAGCAAACGTTGATTTTTGACCGCGAACGTGCCCCTTGTTTTAAGGCGTTCCTGAATAATAACTGGGCCGGACTGGCATTATTTATCAGCCTTGGCGCTGATTATTGGGTTTAAGTTGCGCAATAAAAAGCCCGAATAATCGGATTATTCGGGCCTGAATCCACGAGTACGCGGTAGCGACCAAAGCGGTACCCCATCACACTTTTACATGCCGAGAGTCAGCCGTTGGAAAGGTGACGCAACCCGTAAGGTTCGCCACAATTAATTCCGGTACACATATATCAGCGAAAATGTTTCAAGCTAGACGTGATAAAGGCGAGCCTGGTGTCTTTATTTGCGACCCATGACTTTAATTCCCGCTTTGCTGCGATCTGCAGTGCCATACACTTCAATTTTCTTGACACAGCGAAGTGAACCGAGCGATTTCCATTTGCTAGATGTGTCGCCTTCAATATCGGTGTTAAATCGTACTGTACGGGTATTCTCATCTTGGAAGGTCACTACAGCCCGGTCGATGTACACATCGCGCTCGGCTTTGATGCTAATTTCTTTTGCGGTTCTGCAGATCACTAATGGAATTGTTGCCCCTTGACTACCAATGCCCAAGATGATTGTGCGACCTAACGTGATTTCGTCGTACTTATCGTCTTTTTTCGCGTGTACGACAGACGTGCAAAGTACCAGTAATGTAGCCATGGCTAACTGAAATACTTTAACTGATGAAAAAAATCTTGATGTTGACATTTTATACCCCCAAAAAAAAGATGCGCATTATAAGGGTGTTAGTCGCAGTTAAACAGCATTCGACATTGTTTGTGTGGCTTATATCACGGGGTATTGACCTTCGCGGCCATTACAGGCGCAATGGCAAGTAGTTGCTGACGCAATGGCCTCGCGCAGTTAGTCGTGCTAGAAGTCTTGCTGTGAGAGTGGCTCAGTGTTCGTTGCAAGGTGTTAGTTGCAAGGTGCAAGGTGCAAGGTGAATTTTAAAGCATTAGCCGAGTGAGCTATTATTGCCGATTGTGCCTTTAGGTCGATTTATCATGGCGGATGTTTCATGTTAATGTGATGATTTATTAGCTTATCTAAGTTAGTCTGCATAAGGCGATACAGTCTAATATCACCTCAAGTGGCTTCACTTCGTGTATTAAGAGGCTTGAGGATGTCGCCGCGGCGTTAATCTGGTTGTTTATTCTTGTTGGTTTTGGAGCAGTATGACGATGGCACCCATTTTTACTAACGCGGCAGTTGGACGTACCCTATTGATTTTGTTGCTTTGTGCTGGGGTATTCTTTTTTATCGACTTTCTGGTGCCCGCTTTAGCGGCATTGATTGTGTGCTTTTCGAGTTGGCCGCTTTATCAAAAATTATTAGCCAAATGCGCTGGACGCTCAGCGTTAGCGGCAAGTATTGCGCTTATCTTTATTGTGCTGGGATTAATTACCCCACTTTTTTTGGTTTTTTCATACGCAATTCAGGAGATTAAGCTTTGGCTGGATTGGTTGATTTATGCCAACCAACATGGCGCAGCTGTTCCGCAGTGGATTAAGAACTTACCACTATTGGGTGAGTGGCTCACCACCCAATGGCAGATGTTTATTGGAGAACCCCATGAGCTAGGTAAAATCGTCACCGCGATCAGCGGTCAAAACCTAACGGGTATTTCACGGGGGGTGTTGCTGTTGGGGTGGAATACTCTGGGAGTATTACTGACCTTATTGTTTATGCTGATCACTTTATTTTTCTTATATAAAGATGGTGAGGTCGTGGCTAAGCAGTTGGATATCGTCGGTGAGCGAGTCTTGCCTGCTCGCTGGCATAGCTTCTCACGCGTAGTGCCTGCTACCGTGAGCTCTACTGTGATTGGCATGACGCTTATCGCCATTGGCGAGGGCATAATTCTAGGGATTGCCTATTGGATTGCGGGTGTGCCTTCGGCCATTGCTTTTGGGGTGTTAACCGCCTTTATGGCGTTGATCCCCGGCGGCGCGCCAACCATCTTTACCTTGATTTCACTTTATCTTGTCGGCACAGGCGATATGGCGGCGGGCGTCGGCTTGTTCCTTTGGGGCAGCATAGAGCTGTTTATTGTCGATAAAACCCTGCGGCCTAATCTTGTCGGTGGGCCGATTAAATTGCCTTTCTTACCGACTTTTTTCGGTCTGATCGGCGGCGTAAAAACCATGGGGTTTGTCGGTTTGTTTGTCGGCCCTGTATTGATGGCCCTGCTGGTGGCCATTTGGCGGGAGTGGTTAAAGGAAGAGCCTGAAACGGTTGACATTACAGACTCATAAACCCAGGGGTGAAAGCTACGATTTCACCAGTGTAGTTAACTGCGCTGGGCGGTAGTAAACCGATTTGAGTACCTTGCCTTGGCGCACCACTTTACCTGCCATTTCCACATCTTTAGCGCATTTGGCGATGATGAAATCACCTTGCTGACTACCGACAATTTCAACACCTTGCTTGGCATAGAAGGCAACCGTCTCAGCCAATTCTTGCTCGTTACGGCACACTTTACTCATATTGCTCGAGTG
>JBOFUF010000416.1:0-8419 GCA_051652445.1 Shewanella sp. | reverse complement strand
CGCTGATAACGGCGTTACGCACCCGCTCAAGCACGTCGTTGCGGCGTAAATCGGCAATCGCCACTGTGGTGACGGGCGTACGCCCGGGCGGCAGTTCATCGATAATCGACGTGTCGAGATCCGCATAGGCCGTCATTGCCAGCGTGCGCGGAATGGGGGTTGCTGTCATGATCAATTGATGCGGGTGAAAACCTTGACTCACCCCCTTTTCCCGCAGACCTAAGCGTTGGTGTACGCCGAACCTGTGCTGTTCATCGATGATAATTAACGCCAGTTTGCTAAAGACGACATGCTGCTGGAAGATGGCGTGCGTACCAATCACCATCTGGGCAGCGCCCGATTCTATATCCGCAAGGGATTGGGTTCTGGCCTTGCCTTTAAGTTTTCCCGCCAGCCAACCGACTTTAAGTCCGAGTGGTTCAAACCAAGCGGCAAAGTTAGTTGCATGTTGTTCGGCCAATAACTCGGTCGGTGCCATCATGGCGACTTGATGACCGTTTTCAATCGCTTGCAGCGCCGCCATCGCCGCAACTAAGGTTTTACCTGAACCTACATCCCCTTGCACTAAACGCATCATAGGGTGGGGTTTTTCTAGATCTTTGCCAATATCCGCCACCACTCTTTGCTGGGCGCCCGTTGGCTTAAAAGGCAGAGCGGCGAGGAAGGGATTGAGCAGTTGCCCCGTGGCTGGCATGGTGACGGCGGCGTCTAAATTACTGCGCTGCCTTAGGCGTAACATGCTGAGGTTATGGGCCAGTAATTCTTCCTGCACTAAGCGTTGCTGGGCAGGGTGTTGACCTAACTCTAAATCGAATTGAGAGATCCCTGCAGATGGGCGATGCAGCGTCTGCAATGCTTGCTTGAGGCTGATGTTGTTGGGTTGCAATTGCGGCGGCAGCAGTTCAGTTAAGCCGCCATCTTCGAGCAATACTAAGGCTTGTTCGGTAAGCTTGAGCCAACTTGCCTGTTTTAAGCCCTCAGTGGTGGGATAAATCGGCGTTAACGTATCGCTCAAGTTGATATCTTCACCAGGGTACAGCACTTTATATTCTGGATGCACAATCTCAGCTTGATGGCCGCCACGACGCACTTCGCCGTAGGCGCGGATCATTAGCCCATTTTGCATGGCATTACGCTGGGAAACTGAAAAGTTAAAGAAGCGCAGGCTTAAGCTGCCCGTATCGTCGCGCACATTGCAGACCAGCATGCGCTTGCGGCCTTGGATGATTTGCGTCGATTGAATTTGTGCTTCTATCGTGCCGTAACCGCCTAGGCTGAGGGCGGCAATGGGATAGATTTGGGTTCTGTCTTCGTAGCGCAAGGGTAAGTGAAACAGCAGATCTTGTACTGTTGTGATGCCAAGCTTTGCGAGTTTCTCCGCGACCTTTTTGGCGACGCCTTTAAGGTCGGTGATCGGAACAAGATCCAATTGCTGCAAGTCGTTAGCGCTCAATCACTGTGAATTTATACATATATTAACAGAGAATAAGCGGATGGCAATCTCAAGGCGAATTAGGGGCTTATTTACCAGCATTGCTAGCGTATTTTTTGGTCCTGAAGATTCGGTTAAGGGCCATAGAAATGGCCCTGTCCCTTAGGCGGACTTCATCCCAAGTGTTGCGCCTTGACTCATGTCTAAAGCGATTTGCATGTCATACACTGATGAGAGCAAGGCCAATGATTCCGCATTGGCTTGGCTGGTTTCGAGTGTTTTTAATCGCAAATGGACCGTTAACGTTTATGTCAACGCTTGCACGCTTGCTTGGTTAACTAAGTAAGCCATGTAGCCTAAATAGCTCAATAACAATACTGAACCTTCGCGGCGACCAATGCGAAATCCTGTCCAAGCGAAAGGCAGAATGATGATAGCAAACGCCAGCATCACGATAAAATCTAAGGGTTGGAAACCCAGTGAAGATACTGGCTGCACTATGGCGGTTATACCTAAAATGCCTAATATATTAAATAGGTTAGAGCCAACAACATTGCCAATAGCGATATCGCTTTGACCTTTAAGCGCGGCTAAAACAGATGTCACTAACTCGGGCATACTGGTACCAATCGCCACGATGGTTAAACCGATAATGACTTCACTGACACCGAAGGTCTTGGCTAAATCTACCGCACCGTTAACAAATAGAATGCCGCCACCGACCAGCATGCTAATGCCGACTAGGATAAATAGGGCTGAAAGCAGCGAGTTATTGGGGCCTGCTTCAATTTCTTCTTCATCATTGCTGTTTTTCGAGCTGATATAGCTAAAGGCTAAATATCCAACCAGTAGTGAAAGCAGTACCACCCCATCAATGAGGCTGAGCTCGCCATCTAACAAGAATGCCCAGAACAACATAGAAGCCAAGATCATCAACGGGATATCACGCTTCACGACTTGAGATTGTACTTGAATAGGGCGGATCAGTGCTGTGATGGCTAAGATCAAACCTATGTTACAAATGTTAGAGCCAATCACGTTACCTAAAGCGATACCGCTGTTGCCCGCGAGAGCGGATTTGACACTCACTGCCAGTTCTGGGGCGCTAGTACCAAAGGCGACAATGGTTAAGCCTATGATAAGTGGTGTAATGCCTAAACGTAGAGCGATAGAACTCGCGCCGCGAACGAGGGCTTCTGCGCCCAAGGTTAAAATAATAAAACCGCCAATAATCGATAGTGCAATTAGCATCGTGAGACTCTGTTAAACCTAATATTGAATGGAAAAATCACAAGGGAATAGCCCCTCGGACGACAGGCGCACATGATACGAGATTTTAGTTGAATTTGACAGAATATGTCATAAAAAAGCACGCTCTAGGCGTGCTTAGTTTTAGCTGATGGTTATTCTTGCTAACTGGTTGTTTAGTCTAGTTATTTTTGAGTTAACTCATCTTCCCAGCAGACTTTAGCGCCACGTATGCCGTCAACTCGCGCAGTAAAGGCTTTTTCAAGCACATGGCGCTTGATTTTGAGGGTCGGGGTGAGCACATCATTTTCAATTGTCCAAGGCTCAGTGACCACCACAATGGCATCGACATGTTCGTGTGACTCTAAGTGCGAATTAACGCTATCAAGTGTGGTCTTGAGTGACGCTCGAACTTCTCTACGGGCTTGTAAGTTTGCGCCTTCAGATAATTGCACCAATGCTATCGGATGCGGTAAACCTGAGCCAATGACACACAGTAATTCGATATAGGGATCTTGTGCGAGTTTACGTTCAATCGGCACGGGCGCCACATATTTACCTTTGGCGGTTTTAAAGTTGTCTTTTACTCGGCCGGTAATCGTGACACAACCATCGGCATCAATTGAGCACAGATCGCCGGTGTGGAAGAAACCGTCGCTATCGAAGGCTGCTGCTGTGGCTTCAGGTTGTAAATAATAAGCCGTCATTAAACCTGGGCTCTTAATCAATAACTCGCCATCACTTCCTTGACGGATTTCGCAATCTTGCACTGGGCGGCCAACACTGCCAATTTTACTGGCATCGAAGGGGTAATTGATGATGGAGTAAGCACAGTTTTCTGTCATGCCCCAAGCTTCACAAATATTTAGCCCTATGCTGTGATACCAGTGGATCAACGAGGGTGGAATAGGGGCCGAACCCGAGCCCAGCAGACGGCAATGGTTTAAGCCTAAGCCTTTATGGATCTTGTGCTTTACTAAGCTGCTGATTAAAGGGATCTTCAGCAACAGATTAAGCTTACTTAGCCCTACCTTGTCGATAATGTTTTTCTGGAATAGGCTCCACAGGCGCGGTACAGAGAAGAACACCGTCGGTTTTGCCCGTTGCACATCGGCGACAAAGGAGTCGAGACTTTCAACGAAAGCGACTGTGCTACCCGAGTAAAAGGATGATCCTTCAATCGCCACACGTTCGGTGATGTGGGCTAAAGGCAAATAGGATAAGAGTCTATCCTTGCCGTCGGTGCGTAAGTCACGCACTACGGCCCGGCAGGTCCAGCCGTAGCTGGCGAAAGTTTGAATGGCGCCCTTAGGTTGGCCCGTCGATCCCGAAGTATAAATCAGCGTCATGACTTGATCTAAGGTCGGCAGTGGCGCATTGATGAGGGGATGACCTAGGCTAAGCAATTGTTCCCATTGATATTGTGATGGGATAGTGTCGTAGGGCATCGCGAGGCGTAATAACTCACCGCCAACACCGGCTTCTTGGTCTGCCCAATGATCTAGCTTGCCGACAAAAATGGCTTTAGCACCGCTGTGTTGCAGTACATAACGTATGGTATCGGTATTAGCAGTCGGGTAAATAGGTACGCTAATATAGCCGCCGAGCATTAAGGCGAGGTCAGTGATAAACCATTCGGCACAGTTTTTCGATAACACGGCAACTTTATCGCCGGCCTCTAGACCTAAGTGGCGCAGGGCTCCGGCTAATTGTTGCACTTTTTCTTGGACCTCAGCCCAAGTAAAATCAAGGTATTCACCCTCGATAGGTTGGCGTAAGTAGATCTGTTCTCCCTGAGTCTTAGCCCAGTGCGCCAGCATCTCTATTGGCGTCTTAATCGCTGTATCCATTGGCAATCCCCTGTTCTTTATTGTTATTTTTGCTGCACCCAGTATGGCGAGTTTTGTGATACTGCGCAAATAATTTACAAGGTTGTAAAATATGAGAATGACGCGCAAAGCCTAGACGTTAAGTGTGAAAACAAGATGAAGAGAGGGGCGAGCGGGGTGTTGGATTGTGTTGGCAACAAAAAAGCGCCGTAGCGCCTTTTCGTTTATAGAAGCTGAAATGCTAGCGCTTACAGCTCCATCACGCCATCCATCTCAACTTGTGAATCCTTAGGCAATTGCTTCACCCCAATCGCTGCGCGAGCGGGGTAGGGCTGGCTGAAGTAACGGCTCATGATTTCATTTACTTTAGCAAAGTGGCTTAAATCAATTAGGAAGATGTTGAGCTTAACGATATCGTTGATTGAACCGCCCGCTGCGTTACAAACCGCCGTTAGGTTTTCAAATACTTGCACGACTTGTGCTTCAAAATCATCGCTGACAATTTGCATTGTGCTGGGCACGAGCGGGATTTGACCCGATAAATACACTGTACTGCCGACTTTAACGGCTTGTGAATACGTGCCGATGGCCGCTGGGGCGTTTTCGGTTGCTATGATGATTTTTTCTGCCATGACGCTCTCTCTAATGTTGAGTTAATTAACGATTACGGGACGTACGCAGTACTTCGGGCAGTACCCTAATTCTGCGCATCACGTTGGCTAAATGGATCCGGTCTTTTACCGAAATTCGTAGGTTGATCAAATACACGCGGCCATCACGTTCCTCTGTGCTGAGGTTGTGAATGTTTGAGCCTTCGGCGGCGATGATCGAAGTGATTTTCGCCAGTGCGCCTTGGTGGTTCACTATCTCCACTCGCAGGTTGGCTTGATAATCAACACCTTCGACATTATCCCACTGCACGGGAATATACTTGTCTGGCTCACCTTGATAACCACGAATGTTGGCGCAGTTTTCCATGTGTACCACTAAGCCCTTGCCTTGACTGACATGGGCGATAACGGCATCACCAGGAATTGGGCGGCAACATTTAGCGAAGGTAACGAGCATGCCTTCGGCGCCACGAATTGGCATCATATTGCCGTCGCGGCTGTCTTGATTTTCAAGATTATCGCCAATTAAACGCTGGGCGATAACAATACTCATAGCATTGCCAAGGCCGATATCGGCGAGCAGCGAATCGAGCGTCGTATGTTTAGTGTCGCGAATGACTTTTTCAATCTGCTCAGGCGCAATGCTGTCGAGCTTAGTCTTGCCGAGCGCATGGTTGAGCAGGCGGCGGCCGAGTGCAATGGCGTCATCACCCTTAAGACTCTTTAGCACTTGGCGGATTTTAGCGCGAGCCTTACCGGTTACCACAAAGTTTAACCAAGCGGCATTGGGTCGCGCACCTTTAGCGGTAATTATTTCAACGGTTTGGCCTGAAATTAACGGTTGGCTAAGCGGATAGGCTTGGCGGTTAACACGGGCGCCGACGCAGGTATTACCCACGTCGGTATGCACTTCGTAGGCAAAGTCTACTGCAGTGGCATTGACGGGTAATTCTAGAATGCGTCCTTCAGGGGTGAACACATAAATCTCTTCTGGGAAGAGTTCCGTCTTGACGTTTTCAACGAATTCGAAGGAGGTGCCGGCACTTTGTTGCAATTCCAACAAGCTTTGCATCCACTTACGGGCACGCACTTGAGTCGTCGTGCCTTGGCCTGTTTGTGCGCCGCCTTTGTAGGTCCAGTGTGCAGCAACCCCTTTGTCGGCCATCTGATCCATATCTTCGGTACGAATTTGGATCTCAACGGGCACGCCGTGTGGACCAAATAAAGAGGTATGGAGTGACTGATAACCGTTGGCTTTGGGGATAGCGATATAATCTTTGAAGCGACCGGGACGAGGTTTGTAAAGGCCATGCATGGCACCGAGTACCCGATAACAAGTGTCGATGGAATCGACTATCACCCTAAAGGCATAGATATCCATCACTTCTTGGAATTGCAGCTCTTTACTGTGCATCTTGTTATAGATGGAGTAGAGGTTTTTCTCGCGGCCTTTGACCTTACCTGGAATACCCGCATCGTTTAAGCGCGTGTGCACCGCGGCTTCTATGCCTTGGATCAATTCTTTGCGATTGCCACGGGCGGCTTTAACGACTTCTTTAAGCACCCGATATCGCATGGGGTAATACGCTTGGAAACCTAAGTCTTCTAACTCCGTCTTGATGTTATGGATACCGAGACGGTTAGCGATGGGCGCGTAGATTTCTAAGGTTTCGCGGGCGATACGGCGACGTTTGTCGGGACGCAGTGCGCCTAAGGTACGCATGTTGTGGGTTCTATCGGCAAGCTTGATGAGGATAACGCGGATATCTTGCGTCATCGCCATCATCATTTTGCGGAAGTTTTCAGCCTGAGCTTCTTTCTTGTCGCGAAATTTAAGCTTATCGAGTTTTGACACGCCTTCAACGAGCTCAGCCACCGCGACACCGAATAGCTCGGCTAAATCGTCTTTGGTGACATGAGTGTCTTCGATGGTGTCGTGCAGCAGCGCTGCCATCAGCGTCTCATGATCAAGACGCATGTCAGCAAGGATGCGAGCAACCGCAACCGGATGAGTAATATAAGGTTCGCCACTGGTGCGCATTTGCCCTTCATGGGCATCACGCGCAATCTGGTACGCCTGCTTGAGCAATTCTACCTGTTCAGGTTCTAAGTAACCGGAAGCAGACTCCTTTAGACCTTCAAACAGATACAAGTGGCAGCTCTCCTTTTACCCGAACAGGTGGTTACTCAATAACGCTTATAATGAACGGCCTTCAGCAATCGCGGCTACTGCTGCAATTTCGGCGGCTTCACGTTCACGTACCGTTTGACGCTCATCGGCATCTAAGGTGTGAGCGTTCACTAAACCGAGTTCGATTTCACGCAGGGCGATAACCGTGGGTTTGTCGTTCATCTCTTCAACCATAGGGTTTTTACCCTGCACGGCGATTTGGCGAGCACGACGCGCCGCAACCAAGATCATATCAAAACGGTTGCCGATTTGTTCTACGGCGTCTTCTACAGTTACGCGAGCCATGTGTTGAAACTCCAGTTTATCTAGGGAAAAAATGACGCAAAATTGTACACTGTGACAGCTATTCTGCCAACAGATCGTGAAGCATATCATTTTGCGCGTGGATCTGACTAGCACCTGTTAAGCGCTGACTGCGAATGATGGCACGCAAATCGGCTAGGGCGGTGTCAAAATCCTCGTTGATGATTATAAAATCATATTCTTTATAATGGGACATTTCCGATACGGCTAGCTCCATACGGCTAGCAATAACAGCATCACTATCTTGGCCCCGACCGGTGAGACGGCGTTCTAGCTCGGCTCTGGAGGGGGGTAAAATAAACACTCCAATGGCTTCAGGCATCACAGCTTTGACTTGCTCGGCTCCTTGCCAGTCGATATCGAGAAACACATCGATACCTTGAGTCAGCGTATGCTCAATAACATGGCGCGAGGTGCCATAGTAATTGCCAAATACTTCTGCCCATTCAAAAAAGGCATTTTCAGCAATTAAGGCTTTGAATTGCTCAACATTCACGAAGCAATAGTGTAAACCATCAACTTCACCTGGGCGTGGCGCGCGGGTGGTATGCGATACTGAAACCTGCATATCGGCAGGCTTGTTTTCAAGCAAGGCCGAGATTAGCGAGGATTTGCCAGCACCACTTGGCGCCGACACAATAAATAAATTTCCGCGTGCGGTCATGAGCGAGACATCCAATGGGTTAACGCAAGAGGGGCCCAGAAAGCCGATCATTATACCGATTTTGACCATAGAAATACTAGAGCCTGTTGGGCGGCAATTTAAGCCTATTTTAGACTTACTCCTATATTATGGGCATTTTTA
>JBOFUF010000415.1:0-1904 GCA_051652445.1 Shewanella sp. | reverse complement strand
CTCGTCGCGCTCGGTGTCATTAATCCGGATCACCAATTGGCTATTTTTCTTCTTCACTTTTTTATGTTCTATCATAATCTTGAGCCAGTAATAAGATGATTTGAACTAACCAAACAAAAGTAAAGATAGCTCTTGAAGTGCATCGACTGCATATCGAATGTATATACAAAAGACATGCTACATGATTAACAATAAATATCAAGTTAATCTTAAAAAGCAAAAAAAATCCGGACACCCATCTTAAATCGCATGATTTTTATCCTCGACTAGATTCAGTAAAAGTGTTGCTGTGGAGGACTTGTTATGCCGCGCGCCAGAAGAGCCCAGAAGAGCCCAGATCAGTGCCGAACTTCTTATTTGATATTCCCGCATTTCTATCTTTGCTGCAGTCGTGTCGTCCGTCGCGTACTCTTTTGTAGATAAAGAGTGTGTCACTTATTGCTGAGATCTAGGTTTTTAGGTCACGGGAATTGATATTAAGACCAAGAGTGGCGGCTTGGGTATTTTTCAGGCTTGATGAACGGCATTTATTTAAAAACTCTGCTTAACGAGGAATCGCCATTCCCAGCTGTTGACTGACTCGCCATCTGTGTAAGGCACTGAAAAATCAATATGAGCGACGTTACCATAGCTGGATCGTGAAGAATAAATGCGGGCACCTATGCCTACACTGCCCAGTGGACCACTGACTTCGTTATCGGCGGCAAGCTGGCCACCGGAAGCCTGACCCAGATCAGCAAAAACGGCCCAGCCCAACTCGGCCAGCTGGTATAGATTGATATTGGGGTAGTTGCGTATCTCGGTGGTTAATAGCCACTGATTATCCCCTTGTTGGTATTCGTTGGGATAACCGCGCACACCGGTTTCATCTCCCAGTCCTTTTGTTATATCCAGATAAGTGTTCTGTGAAAGGCTGGCCCATGCTTTGCCGTAGGCAGTCCACTTAGGATGGATTTGATAGAAGTATTCGGCTTGAGCATTAACCTTGTAAGTGTCTTTTTGGGTGGTGCCGATAGTGCTTGTGCCGCCCATTTCTAATAACCACAGCTGATCGTCGAAGTTATACCCGCCTGCACTTTGCCAATGCAGGTGATAGCCAACAGAATGACGTTCACTGATATCATTGGTTTCTAAACCCAGTCTCACATAATGATGCCAACCTAAGTTAAAGTCTTCGTTATTGGTGATCAGGTGAACATTATTGAGTACGTGGAAATCATCTTCGATAAACTCGTAAGCGACCCAAGGGTACATAAAGTCCCTGTCTTGAGGGAGCATGGACGTAGGAAAGCGCTCAGAATGGGCAAACGCGTGTTTGTCTTGAGTCACACCGGTAATCAAGCGAGTGAGGTGCTCACTATTGTGATTAATTAGCCAGCCATATTGTAGGGTTAGATAGTCGACAGCGTGTTCGAATTCATTCACTTCCTGATCATTTTGTTTGAGCGTGTCGATACGGTTATCGGCTAAAAACTCCGCCGAGTACATGGTACGAGTATTGAGGGAATAGAAAGGCTTACTTATGAATAGGTGTTTGGCTTGGCCATCGCTATTATCGTAAAACTTCGCGGCAACTGTACCGTGTTCAATAATGCTCAGCGGAGCTTCGAACGCAAATTTATAGCCATTACGGGATTCATTGGATTGGTATTTGAGTTGAGTGCTGATCCCGGTTCCAAGTAAGTTGTCTTCTTTCACTCCAAAGGAGTAACGCGTGTCGCCACCTGAACTGCTCAAACTCGCTGTCGGTAATAATGACCAGTTATCCCATGTCTCTACCACCACAGTCTCAATGGATGGATCGACATCGGCTTGGGGATCTTTTTCGGCGATATAAATTTTCGCGTCGCGGATGTAGGGCACTGCACGCAGGAGTCGTTGTGATTCGTCGAGATCTTTTTGGG
>JBOFUF010000414.1:0-2117 GCA_051652445.1 Shewanella sp. | reverse complement strand
TTACAGTCAGCGTCAGTGGCACCAATGAACCCGTGACGATAACCGTCGCCTTGGCAGATGATCTCACTGGCCGAGAAAAACATGAGTTAGGTCTTAAGCGTCCACCGCGAATGACACAATCCTTTACCCTTAACGCCGGTAATATTGGTACGAGTCATACCTTGACTTCACCCTATGGTGGTCTCATTTACGTGCAGGGTAAGCAAGGCAGCCATGTACAACTGATGTTGAAAGACACGGTTGCAGCGCCACTGTATCAATACGATGGTCAAAAAGGTCAGTGGCTAAACCCGCTAGACTCTCCCGCGCCGATAGGTGAGGTGATATCACAAAGCTTTGTGTATACCGCGCCAAAAGCGAATTTAATCGCCGAGAACTACCAACAGGATCTGGCACAGTTTGCCAAAGAGCTGGATCAATTTGGCCATGATTTAAATGATTTTTATGCCAGAGATGAAGGATTAGCCGGGCAGGCAAACCGCAAGGCGACCGATAGCACTATGCCGACGAATCGACATCACTTTGTCAATGATGTGGCCATCAGTATCGGTGCTGCTCATTCAGGCTATCCGGTGATGAATGGCAGCTTTAATGCGACCAGTAACAATATCAACTTAGCGCCGCTTAACTCTTGGTTATTGTGGCATGAAGTAGGTCACAACGCGGCAGAAGCACCCTTTAATGTGGAAGGCGCGACGGAGGTCGTTAATAATCTGCTCGCGCTTTATATGCAAGATAAACACTTGGGTAAAATGAGTCGAGTTGAGCAGGATATCCGCATTGCAGCTGATTTTGTTAATACCGAACAAGGCCATGCATGGGCATCAGGAGGGGCTGGCGAGCGCTTAGTGATGTTTGCTCAGCTTAAAGAGTGGGCCGAAACAGCGTTTACCATTAGCGATTGGTATCAAGGTGCTGTGCCTGCGTATTACGCAGAGACTCAGGGAATGAAAGGATGGAATCTATTTAAACTGATGCATCGTTTAAGTCGTAATAAAGCGGAGGGCGACTTGAACTTGCCAGGGGAAAACTTTTGCTATGGTCAGGATTTAGCGAAAAGTGATCAGCTCATGGTGTGCGCCTCTTATGCCGCGCAAACGGATCTCAGCGGCTTTTTCGCTGCGTGGAACCCAGGCAGTAAAGCGATGATTTACCCTGGAGAGTCACAACCGAGCTTTGAAGGTGGCATAAGCGAACGTGGTTTAGCGAAGGTTGCCAGTTTAAAACTATCAAAGCCGAAACGCGATCCTTTGTTAATCAATCGTATTACAACGAATAGTTCGCCAAAGTAGTTGGTGGTGGATTGTTGTTGGATGACGATGGCTTAGCAATATCGGTAGCATATTAACGTAAACGCCAGTGAAACATACTGGCGTATTTCCCTGTTAACATGAAAGATGACTGAGTAAAAATGCAATATTAAGCTAGATTGGCTGGGCGCTATGGGTTATCACCAACGGGCTAGTCGTTATGACGTTTACCTGAACGTTTTAGCTTTTCATTGGCCAGTTTAGCTTCTTTCTCGGCTTCTTTTATCGCCATAATGCGGGCGACTTCAATCTTCTCAAGCTCGGCCATTGCAGGCGTTTCTAACGAAAGAAGACCAATTTTGCCTGAGCGGTATTCATGCAGCAATAACTCTGATGCCTTGTGCAAATCGATGCGACCTCCGGGACGCAGCGCACCACGTTTACGACCTATTGCCTCAAGCAAAGCCACATCATCCTTGGGTAATTCACTTAAGTTGTAGCGCTCACAAATCTCTTTGGGATAGGCAGTTAAAAAATACTTAGCGGCAAAGAGCGCCACATCTTCATATTCCATCGCGGTATCTTTAATGGCACCTGTGACAGCGAGGCGATAGCTGCTGGCTTCGTTATCCACTTTAGGCCACAAAATACCTGGAGTGTCTGATAGCACAATACCATTACGTAAATTGATCCGTTGCTGGGTTTTCGTCACCGCGGGTTCGTTACCCGTTTTGGCAATGACACGTCCAGCTAAGGTATTGATAATAGTTGATTTCCCGACATTTGGGATCCCCATGATCATAGTGCGAATGTCTTTTTCGGTTTTATCGCGACTGGGCACTAGCTTACGGCAGAGATCAGGGATTT
>JBOFUF010000413.1:0-3247 GCA_051652445.1 Shewanella sp. | reverse complement strand
CTTGACCGACACGCTGGGGGAATAAGGAATTGATATGCAGACCATCACTATTTTGATAAAAACGTGCAGAGGCCTCAATTTCATTGATATCTTCTTCGTCAGGCACTTCTTCAACAGAAAAATGACTTAACCACTCTCGCTCTGCATCATCGGGTTTGTACAGATCTAACCAAATGGTCGACTCGGGAATCGTGTCCAGCATGCCGAGCTCTGTCACAGTAAGGTGACGATTATCATAGATATAAGCAGTAATCATTTGTCCTCCTGAAAAAAACTTAAGGTAATGATCTCACTTAAGTGCAGGCTAAAAAATTGTCGCTATTTTACCGCATTAGTTGGTAATGAAAAGGCACGACTGCTAATTTAGTTAAATAAATATGCCTTAATCGGTTTCGATGATCGCCAGTCGTTCTTGGGTCGAAAAGCGAATATGGATGCCATCGACAGTGACCATTTTAGAGTCTGAAATATCACCCTTTCGTACCCGGTACTCCCCATTATTATCGGCATTCGGTGAGACTATTTTCACAGTGACAATTCTATGCTGATCGCGCCAGTACCAAACGCTGTAACTGAGCAAACTGAGTCCAATCAGCACAAAAAAACCAGTGAGGAAATAGGGATGCCATAGCAAACCCCGGGCGCGTTTATCACTCATGTTAATCGCCTGAGACGGCATGAGACGAGTACGTTTCATCAGCAAAAACCAAACCCCCGCAATCACTAAGGCGGTAAGTAGCAGTTTAGTTAACATGACCTTCCTCTAATATGCATCAACTTACGCGCAATGATTTGATCTGCTGTCATTACGCCAAAAGCATTGATGCCAAATATGAACCCATATTATACGCAGGTTTCTGGGGATAAACTGCTTGTAGGATCAAGCTTAGTGCTCAGTATAAAAGAATAAATTGATGCCTTAGGTCAAAAAGCTTCAAATCCCCTCGCCATCCGCTGAATGTGTGCCAAAGGCACGCCGTGACGATTACGTTGCGCGCATTCCTGCTGATGAACCAAGCTGCTCGGTTCACCCACCAGCACCATTCTCACTTGATAACCTAAGGCTTTTGCCGCCGCTTCATAGGCCATGTATTCCCAGCGGCACAGATTAGTGTTGTCACAAATCACCACGGGCTCGCATGATGACAGCGCCTGAATAAAGCCGGTCAAATTATATTGATGATATTCAGGTAACTTCTTAACATCGAAACGATATTCATCTTGGTGATAAAAAAAACTATCGGTTGAAAATATGCCCCGTTGGCGCACGCTAATGGCTTTATCTAGTGGAAGAGCACGAATATAACGCTCAACCCAATACGACTTACCACTGCCCGGCAAGCCCCGCATAATAATCGCAATTTTTTCGCTCATGGGTTCAACTCACTGCCAATCACTCGACCCGCTAAAATGGTATCAACCAACTGAGGCACTAACTCCCCCGCTTTTCCTGTGAGGTGATATTGAAACTGACTGTGCCTATCGGGCGCCATCAAATTCACTTCAACCGTTTGTGCGCCGTGATGGTTAGCGGTATCCACAAAGCCAGCGGCAGGATATACAGTGCCAGAGGTGCCAATGGCAATAAACAAGTCACAGTTATCCAGCGCATCATGAATTCGGTCCATCCCTAAAGGCATTTCACCAAACCACACCACATGGGGGCGCAGGCGCTGCGCAGGAATACAACAAGTACAACAATTATCGATACCAAACGGTTCACGTAACATAAAGGTCTGACGCGAACGTGGGCAGCGCCCTTTGGATAATTCACCGTGCATGTGCAGTAATCGTCGTGAGCCTGCCCGCTCATGCAGATTATCAATATTTTGGGTCACGACCAATAACTGGCCTTGAAATTCCGCCTCTAACATTGCTAAAGCAAGGTGCGCCGCATTAGGCTCAATCTTGCCACTGTGCAATTGCTGCCAACGACTATTGTAAAAGCGCTCTACAAGCGCAGCATCCCGCTCATACCCTTCTGGCGTAGCCACATCTTCAATATGATGTTCTTCCCACAGACCATCTTGATCTCGAAAGGTGCGTAAACCCGACTCAGCAGAGATCCCTGCGCCAGTTAACACTACAATTTGCTGGTACATGCCGATTCCTTATTATTTTACTGAGATGAGATTATTCTCACTGACTTTGGCAGCCATGAATATTATGCCTTGGTATAACCTTACAAAAACCATGCTTGAATTACCGCAAAATATTGTGATTTAACGACTATTGACACAATTTATCTGCATATCCCCCTAGAAAGCCAGAACAAAGGTTTAAGTTTTCAATCCGAGCCCCTATAATGACAAACATTATTCACCGACCGAACCTATTGGTTCTGCAATCAAGAGATTAGCAATGACAGATGGAAATCAAGCGCTAAAAAAAGCGGGTTTGAAAATTACCCTGCCACGAGTCAAGATACTAGAACTGATGCAAGGACCTGAAAACCAACATATCAGTGCTGAAGATTTGTACAAGAAGCTGCTCGATATCGGTGAAGAAATTGGGTTAGCCACTGTCTACCGAGTGTTAAACCAATTTGATGATGCAGGTATTGTTAGTCGCCATCATTTTGAGAGTGGTAAAGCCGTTTTCGAACTCTCGACTCAACATCATCATGATCACTTAGTGTGCCTATCGTGTGGCAAAGTGATTGAGTTTTCTGACGAAATGATTGAACGTCGTCAAGATGAAATTGCCATGAAACACAACATTAAGCTGACTAATCACAGCTTATATTTGTACGGCACTTGCACTAACGATACGTGTGAGCATAACGACGCTTAAGTCGGCCCTTGTGTTTATAAAGCATTAAGTAAAAAACCAGCCTATGGCTGGTTTTTTATTGGACTTGATGTTTACAGGCAAACCGCTATAACACCTTGGCGTAGATATTCACTTTATGCCCCATAAATGCACTGTGTTCACGCCAGTGCATCCCCACACGCTTAGCCACGCCTTCCGAGCCGAGATTCCCTTAAGATAAGTGCCATCGTTTGCGCTATGCCAAAACGTTTACATTCGGCTAATGCCGCGGATGCGGCCTCAGTACCAATACCCCAATACCCCAATACCCAGGAAAATAACGATAACCTAATTCGACTTCGTTCAATTCTGCAATGAATTTGGGGCCACAAAAGCCGATCACCTGCTTGTCGGCTTTATGCTCAACCGCCCAACGACCAAAACCATGTTGCTGATAATCGGCTTGGATCACCTGATGAAACAACTCAACCGCTTG
>JBOFUF010000412.1:0-2068 GCA_051652445.1 Shewanella sp. | reverse complement strand
CGAGTTCGCCTTGCTCTTTTGCAAGGGCGTCGAAATCGGCATCGGGTTCTGCGTAGGCGGCATAAACGGCATCGAGGCGAGTCAGGGCATTTTTTGCCTCAGAAACGGCTTCTTCAATCGCTTCACGCACCGTTTGTGTTGGATCGAGTTTAGGTTCCTGCGGCAGGTAACCGATTTTCAATCCTGGCATTGGGCGCGCTTCGCCTTCAATTTCGGTGTCGATGCCCGCCATAATGCGCAGTAGTGTCGACTTACCTGAACCGTTGAGGCCTAATACACCAATTTTGGCACCGGGAAAAAAGCTTAACGAAATATCTTTAAGGATCTGCTTCTTAGGCGGAACAATTTTACCCACTCGCAGCATGCTATAAACAAACTGAGCCATTTTTCTCTATCTTATAAGTGACTAATGATGCGCCTAATTCTACTCGATTGCGCGCCGAACTCAACTCGACAATGCGTTAAGTTCAAGCGCTATCGATAGGAATTTCATGTTTCCAATACTGTGATTGTGGCCACGTTCCGAGTAGAATACCGCGCAACCCTACCTATAAAAATTAGCAGCTGGAGTAAGCAATGCTGAAAAAAGAGATGAATATTGCAGATTATGATCCGGAACTGTTTAAGGCAATTCAGAATGAAACGCTGCGTCAAGAAGAGCATATTGAGCTGATTGCTTCTGAAAACTACACCAGTCCACGCGTGATGGAAGCGCAAGGTTCGCAGTTAACCAATAAGTACGCTGAAGGCTATCCAGGCAAGCGTTACTACGGTGGTTGTGAGTATGTGGACGTAGTTGAAACCTTAGCGATTGAACGTGCTAAACAACTGTTTGGCGCAACTTACGCTAACGTACAACCTCATTCAGGTTCACAGGCAAACAGCGCGGTTTACATGGCATTGTTAAAACCTGGCGATACCGTACTGGGCATGAACTTAGCTCATGGTGGTCACTTGACCCACGGTTCACCGGTTAATTTCTCTGGCAAACTGTACAACATCATTCCTTACGGTATCGACGAGTCAGGCAAAATCGACTACGACGAAATGGAACGTCTGGCCGTAGAACATAAGCCTAAGATGATGATTGGCGGTTTCTCTGCCTATTCTGGTATCGTTGACTGGGCAAAAATGCGTGAAATCGCGGACAAAATCGGTGCTTATTTATTTGTCGATATGGCCCACGTTGCCGGTCTTATTGCTGCGGGCGTTTATCCAAACCCAGTACCACACGCGCATGTAGTGACATCTACGACCCACAAAACCTTAGCCGGTCCCCGTGGTGGCGTGATCCTCTCTGCTGCTGACGATGAAGACTTGTACAAGAAGTTGAACTCGGCAGTATTCCCAGGTGGTCAAGGTGGTCCATTAATGCACGTTATCGCCGGTAAAGCGGTGGCGTTCAAAGAAGCTTTAGAGCCAGAATTTAAAGTGTACCAACAGCAAGTGGTTAATAATGCTAAAGCCATGGTGGAAGTGTTCCTTGAGCGCGGTTACAAAATCGTCTCTGGCGGAACCAGCAACCACTTAATGCTAGTTGACCTGATTGGTCGTGACTTGACCGGTAAAGAAGCCGATGCCGCCTTAGGTAGCGCTAACATTACCGTGAACAAAAACTCAGTGCCAAACGATCCGCGTTCACCCTTTGTGACCTCAGGTGTGCGTATCGGCACGCCAGCCATTACGCGCCGCGGCTTTAAAGAAGCGGAATCAAAAGAGCTGACTGGCTGGATTTGTGACATCCTTGATGATGCCAACAATCTTGCAGTGATTGAGCGTGTGAAGGGGCAAGTATTGGCACTGTGCGCACGCTTCCCTGTTTATGGCTAATGTGCCCGCATCTTCGTATAAGAAGATGAAGGGCCGAGATTGAGCGCCGACTGACTTGATACTTAGCACACTAGGTCGTTAGCACCAGGTACTTAACACCAGGCACTTAACATCAGGCACTTAACATCAGGTTGTTAAGCTCTGGTAGTTAACCTCAGCCCATAAATAGGATAAAATCCCATGGCCGCATCTAGCGGCCATTTTTATTGGTAAAATCTTAGGCTTAAATCCATTAGGT
>JBOFUF010000411.1:0-3018 GCA_051652445.1 Shewanella sp. | reverse complement strand
GGCCATGGCCTTGTCTTCACTCACCGTGGTCACGAACGCCAACCGCTTAAGGCGGCAGCCGTTATAGCCTTTGATGTCTGTACTCTTTGCGGTGGCAAGAGACAGCGCTAAGGTGCGAGGTTAAGGTTTGAGGCAGGGGCCATCTGATGATCATTTTGCTCGAATACATTGAAAGCTAACCCTATAGGGTAAAATCAATTACGCTTCTCACGCGGGCATAGTGCGGCGATTTCGGCGCTCACTCAGGCTTTTGAACGGCCTTTTTAGTTGATAATTTAGCCCAAACTGCTATAGTGCCACGTTTATTTTTTTCCCTTCGGCATAGCGTTATTTGGTTTATGCTTATTTAAAGCACCGCCAGCTGGCTCGGCCAACATTACTCGATTTGGAAGTTCATTTTGATCACAACAGCAAATATCACCATGCAGTTTGGCGCTAAGCCACTGTTTGAAAACATCTCAGTTAAATTTGGCGGTGGTAACCGTTACGGTCTTATCGGCGCGAATGGCTGTGGTAAATCGACCTTCATGAAGATCCTGTGTGGTGATCTAGACCCTAGCAGCGGTAATGTCTCGTTAGATGTTAATGAGCGCCTGGGTAAATTAAGCCAGAACCAGTTTGGTTATGAAGCGTTCAACTTGATCGATACCGTGATCATGGGGCACCGCGAACTGTGGAAGGTAAAGCAAGAACGTGATCGTATTTATTCTTTACCCGAAATGAGTGAAGAAGACGGTATTGCGGTTGCCAACCTAGAGATGGATTTTGCTGAGATGGACGGTTATACCGCTGAATCTCGCGCCGGCGAATTACTGTTGGGCGTGGGTATTAGCATTGATACCCATTTTGGTTTGATGTCTGAAATCGCCCCAGGTTTAAAACTGCGTGTACTGTTAGCGCAAGCACTCTTTTCAGATCCGGACGTATTGCTGCTCGACGAACCGACCAACAACTTGGACATCGACACTATCCGTTGGTTACAGGACATGTTGAACCAACGTAGCAGTACTATGGTGATCATTTCTCACGATAGATATTTTTTAAACTCAGTCTGTACTCACATGGCTGACTTAGACTACGGTGAACTACGTGTTTACCCTGGTAACTACGACGAATACATGCAAGCGGCAACTCAAGCTCGTGAGCGTTTAATGTCTGATAATGCGAAGAAAAAAGCCCAGATTTCTGAGCTGCAAACCTTCGTTGCACGCTTCTCGGCTAACGCTTCTAAGGCGAAACAAGCCACCTCTCGAGCCCGTCAAATCGACAAGATTAAGTTAGATGAAATCAAAGCCTCTAGCCGTGTGAACCCCTTCATTCGTTTCGAGCAAGAGAAGAAACTGTTCCGTAATGCCTTAGTGATTGAAAACCTAACTAAAGGCTACGGTACGCCGTTATTCAAAGACTTGAACTTGATGGTTGAAGTGGGCGAGCGCATTGCGGTATTGGGTGAAAACGGCGTCGGTAAAACGACCCTGTTGCGTACTTTGATCCACGATATCCCGCAGGATGCAGGTACGATCCAATGGTCTGAAAACGCCAACATTGGTTATTATGCACAGGATCATGAGTCTGATTTTGCTAACGAAATGACGCTGTTTGAATGGATGAGCCAATGGCGCAGACCAGAGGATGACGACCAATCAGTGCGTGGCTTCTTAGGCCGTATGTTATTTGGTTCTGACGATATTAAAAAGTCAGTCAAAGTGCTGTCTGGTGGTGAGAAAGGGCGTATGTTATTTGGCAAGCTCATCATGCAAAAAGCCAACATTTTAGTGCTCGACGAACCGACCAACCACATGGACATGGAATCGATTGAATCGCTGAACAACGCGCTTGAAATGTACGAAGGGACCTTGATTTTTGTGAGTCATGACCGCGCATTTGTATCGTCGCTGGCGAATCGTATCCTTGAAGTCACTCACACGGGTGTGAATGATTTTAGAGGCTCTTACGATGAGTTTCTTGCCAGTAAAGGCATTGAATTATAACGTTATTTGTTATTTGGCTGCATGTTTAAATACAGCTAAATGCAGCTTACATAAAAACGCCGCAGTATATTGCGGCGTTTTTGTATCCATTTTATGGCGATGTTTATTTCTTCTAGGCTTTAGCGTTCAGCACGGGGTTTGAGTGAATGAGCATAACTAATGTGTTGAGTCATGCTGCACATAAATCAAATTGTCGGTGTCAAAGCCGCGGGCGTTAGACATTTCAACAAACTTTTGCAGCACCTCCGGTGGCACAGTCGGGGTTTTAGCCAGTAGCCACAGATAACCGTTATCGGGTCCCGAGATGAAAGCGTATTGATAGTTTTCATGGTCTAATTCAAAAACCACATAGGATCCATAAAATGGCCCAAAGAAGGAGACTTTCAAATAGCCTTCTGAATTTCCATTGACAAAATAGGCTTTTCCTTCGGCTTCTTTCCATTCATTTTTGGCCGCTGAAAATCCACGGTTAATGACCATAACACCGCCATCCTCTTTCAGGCTGTATTGTGCGCTAACTTGGCTTAAGCCTCTTTCAAATGAATGATCTAATCGTGCAATTTCGTACCATTTCCCTAAGTATTTATTCAGCTCAAAATCATTAACGGGTTGAACCAACTTAGGCATGCCTAAACAACCGCTAAGCAAAAATATACTGATGACTAACAGCCATTTTCTCAATGTGACCTCCTAAACTTGAGTATTAGTCGCACCGCTTAGGTGCAATATTTAATTCATCCTCTGCCGAGCTTACACTATTTTCTTCGCATTATTTCAATTGCTTGACAAATTGTGGCGAGTTTTTCGGTGTTAAGTGATACTGAGCCGCAGCCCAGTAAAACGCCATAATAGTTAATTTAAATAATGGTTTTACGTGAACGGCAATGGTTAACGCTATCTTGGCCGTAGGCCGCCTTCATCGGTTTTAACGCGGCGTAATGGTGGCTAAAGTCCACCTCTGTGGGAGTGGCTTTATGTCATCGTATATTGTCTATTTTTGTCGGGAAGGCACAGCGGCTCTTTTGCT
>JBOFUF010000410.1:0-4565 GCA_051652445.1 Shewanella sp. | reverse complement strand
CGTCGCTTTGCCAAGCGCCGAATTGCTGCCATTCGTGCACACCAACAATAAGCAACGCAAGGATTTGCAACACCAGCCAAAAACGCTGCGTGCCCACTTAGAATTTACTGATGGCGATAATGCCTTTTACCACTATCTGGATAACTGCGACCGCGCAAATTAGGTAGCTAATGGACATCGGAATGCCGAGCAATAAATACAATGCCGAACTAAGAATGGCGGCTTCTATTGCAAAAAAAATGAACGTGAAGGTGGCGTAAATTAGCGAAGTAAAGGGGAAGGATTGTAAAAGCTGCCGGCTTGATGGCAAAAAGAATGGCTGTAAAATCGTGAAACAAACAACCAAACTTTAAACCAGGCTTCAAACGTCTCAACGAATCTTATCGAGTTCCTTTTCAGAAACAAACATAGTCAGCGTATTACCTCGGATATAAAGACCATCACCAACACGATCTAGAGTGACGCGAACACTACGATCTGCCTTAATGATAATGCCATTCTTTTCCAAATCTGCAGTTGCGCGGGTTTTGCCTTTGCGGGTCATCACTTTAATGATGTCAGCTTTGCGTAGACTGAAGCTTACATTAGGAACGCGAGACTGAAACAGAATTTTATTACCTTCTTCATAGGCACGAATTTTCGTTAATTTCCCATCTACAGTGCCTGCAAAAGCTGAAGAAGACATAATAAATAATGAGAAAATGGTTGTCAGTGTAAGCAGAAACTTATTTTTCATAAAAACCTTAAATAGATAATTAAATACAACAAAGCTATCCATAGTTAAATTACATAAAGCACAATAAATCTATATTGCCAAAAAGCTCTAAGCACTGAGCATAAAACGCAATTAAGCAGTAACTTAGCTGCGATATTTATCTTAATATAAAATGTGAGGGCGCAGGAGATGGGTATGTTTTTTTGTGTTTTTGAACACAGTTTACTGGCAGAATGCTAAGCGTAATGACTTAACCAGACCGCGCTCATGATCTAAATAGCAAAAATAAGCTGTTTTGTATTCTGCACCGCAATTTCAGGATGATGCACTGCCTTTGATGCAATACTTATTATCCTGCAGAAAACATCTCAACAACTTAAAAGCACAACTATTGCGCCCTTCGGTCAAAACGATAACACAGCATAACAACTTTTGTGGACGTGTTGATAATATCAACAAGAGCTATACCACTAATATGCTGGGTGTGGATTCGAGCGTGCAAAAGTTAAACATCCCAGACAGTGACCGTGATGATGTGGTTTATATTGATAGTTGGTAACTGAATTTTCAATAAATAAAAATTGATACTAATGCTAATAAATAATCGTTTTACACATGAAAGAGCCTGCAATCGCGGGCTCTTTCTAACACACTCTAATTAATCTCTTTAAGAATTTCAGGCTCGATAAGCACGCTGGTTTCATTATTCGATAACCAAATCTGGCCTTCGCTGATAGAAACTTGCAATGCCATATTACGCCCAACGAAGACTTCCATCGCGGTGACTGATTCTTCGGCAATATTCCACACGGTTAAATTATGATAACGCTCTAACGCCTGCTGATTCTGTTTCCACCAAATCGGAACACTGCGACCACCATAGGTAAATAACTGTACCATTTTGGCGCGACCGCTGGCCTTTCGCAGCCATTTCTCGTCGGCCTGGCCAAACTCAACCCACAGATTAATTTCACCGGAGAGGGTTTTGTCCCATAGCTCTGGCTCGTCATCAACACTCAACCCTTTACTAAAACTTAAGCTTTCGCTGGCATTGACAATAAACGCCAGTAAACGCACCATCATGCGGCCATCAGTTTCGGAAGGATGTTGGGCAATCGTCAATTGATGGTCTTGGTAATAATTCCGATCCATATCGGCTATCTGTAAATTGACCTTAAACACGGTTGCTTTGAGGGCCATAGTCGTCCTAAATGCAGAGTGAAATCCTGAACAAGCGAAATCCTAAAATAAGGCTGCCGAGTCTACCTGAGACTTAGGCATAGCTCAAACGAACAATAGGTTACGTCAGATAATTCGTGTTAGATATTCAGATAGCGCCAGGACGCAAGTGCTTAGCCATGGGGAAATGGGCTTTCAACTGGCTGATTTTTTGCGTATCAGCGACCAATAGCATCCGAGTCCCCAACTCATACTGCTGACTCAATACACTGAGCGGCGGTAACACGCCACGATTGGCGTCGCGGCGAGCAAGTTCAGCGAGTTCGTCGCTCAAATCGCCTTGGCAGTATATCCAATCGAGGCGCTGCAATAATGGCATCGCGGCAAGCGGCAGCAAGTCCACTTGAGTAGAATCATCCAGCAATAGCATTTCGCCGCGACAAACTAAATGATTAAACGCATTGTGGTAATGCTCGGTGGTACGACTATCGAAACGATCACCATTGGTATCAAAAAAACGTTCCCAAAATAAACGGCGTTTCGCGGTAGAATCGAGTTTGTCTTGCACTTCAATGCGCCTATCGGCAACAAAATCGAATAAGGGTTTGAGTGATTGCGGCAGGCTGGATTCTAAGCGCGAGCGAATGGTACGTGCAAAGACGGGGGCCGCACCCGCAGTACTGATCGCGACCACTAAACGGCCTCTATCAACAATGGAAGGCGTGATAAAACGGCAAAAGGCAGGATTATCGACAGCATTGACCCACATCCCGCGCGCAGTGGCTAAGGTTGCCAATTCGGCATTAAGAGCATCATTTGCTGTGGCTAAATACACCAAATCAACATTTTGAATGTCGGCATGGACCACTTCACGCTGGGATAACAAAATACGGCCAGCATCAGCGTAACGTCGCACTTCAGGATTCACCTCTGGCGCTATCACGTGAATATTGGCTTGGGTACGAGTCAATAGGGCTAACTTACGGCTAGCCACATCACCCGCCCCCACCAGCAATATATTTAAGTTAACTGTATCAATAAATAAGGGGAAATATTGCATTGAATGAAATCCTGAACGCTTAATCCTGCACCACTAACGGTTGACACGGCACCCAACCTTTCTCGCCGCCAATCATAGGTAAGCAATTGAAGATATTTGTTAAATTGGTTCGCAGCAACAGCACCTTGATCTTTTTCAGCAGACATTATCTTTTAGTCGCCCCATAAAACGCTGCAGCGTCAATGGCCAGTGCCCAACAAAAGGTCAGTTGTGGCTTTCGCTACGCTCAGCGCTACATTGCCAGCAAAGTTCGAAACTGCCTTCATTCGTCTCATGACATTGGACACATTGCCATTGTGGGCTTGTCACATCTAGCGCATTTAACTGAACTGTCGCCGATGCATGTTGAGACTCTCCTACCCATAATTCGACGTTCTGCATCCCTGTAGGCAGTTCACCAATGCCACCTAATAGCGCTTCGCCTCTGAGCTCAACATGAATACCACACGTCTCTAATAAACCTTTCCATGTGTGGGCTTGCAATAAATTACCCCCCGCAACTAACACTTTACGTTCTTCCATACGACATCCTACGGCTAACACTCTCTAAAATATGGGTTGTCACATCCTACTGCTAAATAGCTAAACCTGTCGAGCGCTGTTTTTTACCGCAGTTGTTAAGTGTATTAACCTTTTAGCTTTACAACATCACTCGCTATAACTTGTTGAGTTGGCAAATAGTGTGTCAGACATACCTTAAAATCGAGGCATAAAAAAGCCACCTTGCGGTGGCTTTTTAACACTAGATTAATCGCTAAGGCATCATAGGAGGTTGGTCTGCGCCTTCTTTCTCTACAACCACAGGCATCATGTGCTCGCGGTTAATACCCAGTTTTATGGCTAAAAAAGTTGCCACATAAACAGAAGAATAGGTTCCAACGCTAATACCCAGTAACAATGCTGCTGCAAAACCGTGGATCATAGAGCCACCGCTTACAAACAACGCAATAACGACCACAAGAGTCGTGCCCATTGTGATAATAGTCCGGCTCATGGTTTGCGTGATTGATACGTTAACCACTTCTTCAGGTTCACTTTTTCTAAGTTTAAGGAAGTTTTCACGCACACGGTCAAACACAACGATAGTATCGTTTAATGAATAACCCACTACAGTCAACACACCTGCCAATACCGTTAAATCAAATTCCAACTGGAATAGCGAAAATACACCTAGAGTCACCATAACATCATGTGCCAAGGCCGCAACTGCGCCAGTGGCAAGACGCCATTCAAAGCGAAACGCGATATAAATCATAATGCAGATCAATGCCACTAGTACCGCTAAACCACCCTGCTCCGCCAACTCTTTACCCACTTGCGGGCCGACAAATTCAACACGCTTTTGAACGACCTGCGGGTCTAATTGCTGCGCAAACTTTACAATATCAGCAACTTGTATTGCACTGCTGACACCTTCTTTTATGGGTAAGCGTACTAACAGATCACGGCTCGAACCGTAGTTCTGCACAACAGCACTGCTCGTTTCTGGGGTGACCAACAGCGAACGAAATTGATTTAAATCAACAGGGGCGGAAAATGACATTTCCACCACAGTTCCGCCGGTAAAATCCAAACCCCAATTAAGTCCTTTTGTTGCAAGCAATGCAATTG
>JBOFUF010000409.1:0-5835 GCA_051652445.1 Shewanella sp. | reverse complement strand
TAAGTTAACGAAACAGGTTTCCATGCCCGCACTGCCCGGCGCTGATACCGCCATGGTCATTTCGTTTTTAGTTTGGAAAGCGTATTGGATCAGGATTTTCAGCTCATCCATCATGCCGACAAACTGCGGATCTAAGTGGCCAATTGTCGGTCTGGACTGGGCTGCAAGCACTTCGGGATAAACATCCGACGGCCCTGGGCCCATTAAAATACGGCGAGGAGGATTAAAAGCGGTAAAACGCGGTGCTGGTAACATCATGTCTCCTTAATGCGTGTAGGTGGAGGCCTGGATCTTAACTCGTTATTTGTTGTTTTTAAATGACATTAATTTTAGTCAGCGACTTAATCCTGATGCATTAACCGACAGCGATAATATTAAGCCTAGAAATTACCACAAAAAGGAGCGCATGCGCGCCCCGCCTTTAGCCTTAGTGCTAACTAATATGAGGGTAAAATACAGCGTCGCTCATGCTAAATGGCTAAGTTATAACGTCTTGTTGCCGTTGCCCGCATTTAAAAACAGCTGATATGCAGGACTTTGGGTTTCCTCTTGATAGACAAAACCTAGCTCCGTTAAAAACTGTTGGAACGGCAAGGCATCGCTGGCGGGCACTTCAAACCCTGCCAGCACTCGGCCAAAGGCCGCGCCGTGGTTACGATAATGGAACAAGCTGATGTTCCATTTGCTCTGCAATGTGGTTAAAAACTTCAGCAGTGCACCGGGATGCTCGGGGAACTCGAAGCTAAATAAGCGTTCCTCTAACGGCTCGGGTGGATGACCGCCGACCATATAACGCACGTGCAATTTCGCGGTTTCATCACCAGACAAATCCTGCACTTCAAAACCGTTAGCTTCTAGGGTGGCGATAATCTGTTCTAGCTCACCTTGGCCGCGACTTAAACGAATGCCGGCAAACACCACCGCCATATCGCGATTGCTAAAACGATAGTTAAACTCTGTCATCACCCGTTTATCGAGCAGCTCACAGAAGGTTAAGAAGCTGCCGGGGCGTTCAGGCACTTTTACCGCTAACACCGCTTCTTTTTGCTCGCCAAGTTCGCAGCGCTCAGACACATAACGCAAGCTGTGGAAATTCACATTGGCACCACTTAAAATCGCCGCCACCTTTTCACCCTTGCCGCACTCTCCACTGGCATTGGTGCTGACGTACTTTTTAAGCCCAGCCAAGGACAAAGCCCCCGCAGGTTCAGCGATAGCACGGGTATCTTCGAAGATATCCTTCACCGCCGCGCAGATTTCATCGGACGTCACAGTCACCACTTCATCGACATACAGTTTAGCGACTCGAAACGGCTCAGTGCCGATACGTTTAACCGCCACACCATCGGCAAATAACCCGACTTGCGCCAGTGTCACCGGCTCGCCGGCTTCCATCGCCGCCTTTAAACAAGCGGCATCTTCGGGCTCAACGCCAACAATTTTCACCTGCGGCATCACCGCCTTGTAATAGGCGGCAATACCGGCGATTAAGCCGCCACCGCCCACGGGCACAAATACCACTTCGAGATCGCGCTGCTGCTGCAACATCTCTTGGGCGATAGTGCCTTGGCCTGCGATCACGGCTTCATCATCAAAAGGCGCGATATAAACTCGGCCCTCTTCTTTGGCCATCGCCATCGCAAAACCATTGGCTTGATCAAAGGCTTGACCGTGCAATATCACAGTGCCCCCTAAACGGCGCACCGCATCGACTTTAATATCGGGCGTCGTTTCGGGCATCACGATTACCGCATCCACACCGCGACTCGCCGCCGACATCGCCACACCTTGAGCATGATTGCCTGCCGACGCGCACACCACGCCGCGCTGACATTCATCTTTCGTCAGCTGGGCAATCCGATTGTAAGCACCGCGCAACTTAAAGGAATGCACGGGCTGCATGTCTTCGCGCTTTAAAAAAACCTGACACCCTAACCGCGCCGATAACTTGTTCATGCTGGAAAGCGGCGTCACTTTCGCGATGTCATACACAGATGCCAACAGGATTTTTTGCAGGTAGCTTTGTGCCAACTGAAAATGGGCTAAATCCGCCTGAGCTTGCGGTGCGAGTGACAACATAGATGCAGTAAACATACTTAGCCCTCCAATTTACTGCGATCGCGCACCGCGCCCTTGTCGGCACTGGTGGCGAGCATGGCGTAGGCTTTAAGCGCGAGCGATACGAAACGCTCTCGACCCATCGGTTTCCACGCCATAGGGCCACGCGCTAACATGACCTCGCGCCGAGCCGCTAATTCCCCATCGCTTAACGCTAGCTTGATACTGCGTTTGGGTATATCAATTTCAATGCGATCGCCATTTTCAATCAAGGCGATAGTGCCGCCCGCTGCCGCTTCGGGTGATACGTGGCCAATCGATAAGCCTGAAGTGCCACCGGAGAAACGCCCGTCGGTGATCAGCGCACAAGCCTTACCTAGCCCGCGTGATTTTAAATACGTCGTCGGATACAGCATTTCTTGCATGCCTGGGCCGCCTTTGGGGCCTTCATAGCGGATAACGACCACATCGCCCGCCACCACTTCGCCGCCTAAAATGCCTGCCACCGCATCGTCTTGGCTCTCATAAATACGCGCACTGCCAACAAAGGTTAAGTTGGATTCATCCACACCCGCGGTTTTAACAATACAGCCGTTCTCAGCCACATTGCCCGACAATACGGCCAATCCCCCCTCCTGGCTGAAGGCAAACTCACGGCTACGAATACAGCCTTCTTGTCTGTCGTTATCCAGTGATGGCCAGCGACACGCTTGGCTAAAGGCTTTAGTGGTGGGAATACCCGCAGGCCCGGCCATAAAGAAGTGTTTTACCGCATCATCTTGGGTTTGCATGATGTCGTACTTGGCCAATACCGACTTTAGTGTACCGCCACCCGCAACAGTTCCTTCATCGGCCGCCACATGGAACACATCGGTATGCAGTAATCCGGCTCTGTCGAGTTCGCCTAAAATTCCCATCACGCCGCCCGCGCGGTGCACGTCTTCCATATGATACTTGGGCGTCGAGGGCGCAACCTTACACAGATGCGGCACTAGGCGCGACATACGGTCGATATCCGCCATGGTGAAATCGACATCGGCTTCCTGGGCGGCGGCCAATAAATGCAATACGGTATTCGATGAACCGCCCATGGCGATATCTAAGGTAATGGCATTTTCGAAGGCTTTGAAATTGGCGATATTGCGTGGTAATGCCGATTCATCATCTTGATGATAATAACGTTTTGCCAGCGCCATCACGCGCCGACCCGCTTCTAAAAACAGCTCACGGCGATCGCTATGGGTGGCCAGCATAGAGCCGTTACCCGGCAGTGATAATCCTAGGGCTTCGGTTAAACAGTTCATGGAGTTGGCGGTAAACATGCCAGAGCAAGAGCCACAGGTAGGGCACGCGCTACGCTCAATCTTGGCACTGTCTTCATCGCTCACGTTCGAGTCAGCGCCCGCTATCATGGCATCGACTAAATCGAGCTTGATGATTTTATCCGACAGCTTAGTTTTACCCGCTTCCATCGGTCCACCCGAGACAAATACCACAGGAATATTGAGGCGTAGCGCCGCCATCAACATGCCGGGGGTGATCTTGTCGCAGTTGGAGATGCACACTAAGGCATCGGCGCAGTGGGCGTTAACCATGTATTCCACACTGTCGGCAATCAGTTCGCGCGATGGCAAACTGTACAGCATGCCGCCGTGGCCCATGGCGATACCGTCATCAACGGCAATGGTGTTGAATTCTTTGGCGATACCGCCCGCCTCTTCGATGGCACTCGCCACCAGTGATCCCATGTCCTTTAAGTGCACATGACCCGGTACAAACTGAGTAAAAGAGTTAGCAATGGCGATAATAGGTTTACCAAAATCATGGTCTTTCACCCCTGTGGCGCGCCATAACGCACGGGCACCCGCCATATTGCGGCCTTCGGTACTGGTAGCTGATCGTAACTTTGGCATTGACTGTATCCTTATCCTTTATCTCAAATCGAAAATCGAATTCTTAATTCACATGGCGAAGGCTTAAGCATTCGCCGTTTGTTGCAAGCTTAGCGGTAACAATACCTTACACTGTGTCACATCAATCAGTTTATTCAACTGATTACTTAACAGTTCGATGGCACGCTCGCTATCAACCTTCATATCCAGCGACATGCTCGCATCGTCATTCAGGCGCATCTGCATTTGGGTAATGGTAAAGCCACGGTGGCGAGTCACGCGCAAAACACGCTCAAGCACTTCGGGGCGTTGCTGAACCGTTAATTCCAGAGAGTGGATCATGTTTGTTTCTCCATTTCGTCCATCATATCGCTGTTTGATGCGCCGGGGGGCACCAGTGGCCAAACGTTAAAAGCATCGTCGATTGCAACGTGTAACAAATACGGGCCCTTAGCCGCGAGCATGTCGGTTAAGGCCTGCTCCACTTCATCGGAAGAGAAAATCGTCCGACCGGGGATATCAAACGCCGAAGCCAGTAAGACAAAATCCGGATGATCAGACAAATCCGTTTCGCTGTAGCGCTCTTCAAAAAATAGCTGCTGCCACTGTTTCACCATGCCAAGCTTTTGATTGTCGATCAGCACGATTTTTACTGGCAGCTGGCGGCGTTTAATGGTGGTCAGTTCCTGCACATTCATCATAAAAGAACCGTCGCCAGATACCGTCACCACTGTGGCATCGGGACGCGCCACTTGCGCGCCAATGGCAGCGGGCAAGCCAAAGCCCATAGTGCCTAAACCCGCGCTGGACAGATGATCTTCAGGGCGGCGAAACCACATGTGCTGAGCGACCCACATTTGGTGCTGACCCACATCGCAGCACACAACACTGTCCTCGGGTAACTTATTGGCTAAGCGGCGCAATAACGCAGGGGCGTAGATCAAGCTGCCGGGATGTTGATAATCCCATTGATGCTGGCGGGATAAATTCTCCACCTCAACCTGCCACGGCGTGATGTTCATCGGCATGGTTAAAGCAGGCAAGATTTGACGCAAATCTCCGGCTATCGCCACCTCAGGCCGACGTAACTTGCCCAGTTCGGCGGCGTCGATATCTAAATGGATCACTTTGGCCTTGTCGGCAAAGCTGGCTAAACGGCCGGTGACTCTGTCATCAAAGCGAGCACCCACCACGATCAGTAAATCGCAACCCTGTACTGCTAAGTTGGCCGCCTTACCACCATGCATACCCAACATGCCTAAATAACCGGGCGTGCCGTGGGCAATACTGCCAAGCCCTTTCAAGGTCGCAACCGAAGGTATGCCTGTGACGTTGATAAACTCACGCAGTTGCTCAACCGCGCCCGCCATCCCTACACCGCCGCCGACATACAGCATAGGTTGTTTCGCCTCTGCCAACAGTGCACGCGCAGCGTCGATATCTCTCACCTCGGCTTGGGGCTCAGTGGTGACAGCAAGTAATGGCGTGCGGTATTCGAGTTGGGCGATTTGGATATCCTTAGGGATATCGACCAGCACAGGGCCAGGGCGACCTGATGCCGCGATTTCAAAGGCTTGGTACAAGGTAGGGATAAGATCATTAATGTCTGTCACCATAAAACTGTGCTTAGTACAGCTCAATGACATACCTAACACATCGATTTCTTGAAAGGCATCGGTGCCGATAACGGCGGTAGAGACTTGGCCCGTGATGGCCACAAGAGGCACTGAATCTAACAGCGCATCGGCGAGTGAGGTGATGAGGTTAGTCGCGCCAGGACCTGAGGTCGCAAAGCACACGCCAGTTTTACCGCTGGCTCTGGCATAACCCACCGCGGCAAAAGCGGCGCCTTGCTCATGACGACTGAGCAGATGTTCAACAGAGC
>JBOFUF010000408.1:0-2606 GCA_051652445.1 Shewanella sp. | reverse complement strand
TGTCACGATTCTCTGCAAGTTGGGCTTTTAACTGACTTTCAATAGACATGGATTTGTCTCCGTTAAGGTAAATCTGGCTCAAATTGGCGCTATTATACGTCATCACTCTCGAGAGTTTTACCCATAAGTGCTGCCGCCTCTTGATTTATCTCAGCAAATTTTGCCGACATGCTGGCATGGATTTGCGCAGAAAAGTTTTTCACATCGGCTTTATCTAAGCCAGCTGTCGCCACGGGCGCCATCATATCGATGATGACGACACCGTTATTCCAGCGATTGAGCTTAATATGGCTTTGGCATGAGGCAATCACAGGCACCACAGGTACGCCCGCCGCGATCGCAGTATGGAAAGCGCCCGCTTTAAAAGGTAACAAACCACGACCACGTGAACGTGTACCCTCAGGAAAAATCCACACGGATAAACTCTTTTGCTTAATTTTTTCAACCGTTTTGGCCATAGTATCAAAAGCACTGTGACGATTTTTACGATCAATTAGAATATTGCCCGATAGCCAGTAAATCTGACCAAATAATGGCATCCACACTAAGCTTTTTTTCCCTAAACTGACGGTGCCTTTAGGCACAACACTGGTATGAGTGAATAAATCGAAGTTATTTTGATGATTGGCTAAAAAAATATACGGGCCATCCTGCACTTCTTTATGGCGACGAACAATCACTTTAATCCCAAGGATTGGCGCAACCGATGAGAAGATTTTGGTGAACATATGTACATTGTCGCGATGGCGAGGCCTTAATAAACACACTAAGCCACCAAAAATAAAGGCAAGCAACAAGGATACCGCCAACAACATTGATCTGACGATTAAAAGCACGATTTACTCCGACTGTAAAAGTGGCGACAGTATAGCCACCCCAGCTTTGGGACTCAATATATTGTTTACATCTGTAAGCTGACTTGCTGACAAGCAAGCATATAAGCCCATCCTTATCTAAGCGTGATCCGTTGGCAGGTGTTAAGCGCCGTTCGCCTGAGGTGCTACTTTCGTTAACACAAAACGAAATACTAAGGCGCTTGCGGCCAAAGTCGCGACAATCGCCGCGCCGCTTGGAAGATCTAAGGTCGCCGACAGGACTAAACCCAAAACATAGCCCAGCAAACCGACGAGGTAAGCGTAAAATAACCGACCTTTACCACGGTACTTGTTCAACGCTAAAGCTGGCAATATCAAGGTACTGAATACCAGATAAACACCAACCAATTCAACTGACAAGGTAATCACTAGCGCAAATAGCAGATAAAATCCTCCCCCGTCCAATATCTGGGGGCGTAGGAATATCGCTAATAACACCAGCGAATACACCACTGTCGGCAAAATCAGTTGTGACCAACTCACCCACAGGATCTGACCCGACATCAATTGCTTTAACAGCTCGGCGCCATGTGGGTCATTTGCCAGCAACAACATTGCGGCCACCGCAGACAAGACGTAAAAGCAGCCAATCATAGCCTCTAACTCCGCTGCCATGCGCTTCGCTAACCAAGCAATAAAGCCTGCACCAGCAAGGGCAAATATGGCAGGTATCCACACATTAGCAAACGGGATGTTTTCTAATCTGTGATCCATGTGAGCGACGATGGCACCTAATGCAGCAACTTGCGCTATCGCTAAATCGATAAAGATGATGCCACGCTTAAGTACTTGTCTCCCAAGTACAATATGCGTCGACAACACTAAGATCCCCGCTGCCAATGCAGGCAACAGAATCGACATCAGCTCAACATCAAACATAGGTTTATTTCACTCCATTTAAGAGGGAAATCACGCTGTCATACAGCCTAAATAAATCTTGGCTATTATCATTGCCCCCCACAGACATAGGCAACATGACCACGGCCAAGTTAGCTTTTTCACCGAGCCATTTTGCGCCGCGAACATCTTGATACGAAGCCACGACAATGGCCAAAATATCGCCTTTTTCAGCACGAGCTAACAAGCTAGCTAAATGGCTGCTGGTCGGTGCTAACCCTGGCTTAGGTTCTAAATCTGCCACTTGCTCGATACCAATCCAGTTGAATAAGTATCTGAAGCTTGAGTGATAAGCGATGACCTTTTTACCTTGCAGCGCTTTAACTTGCTCTTCCCAGCGGGGAATAGCAGCTTGCCAACGGGCAGTAAAGTCTGCCAGTGACTGTTGATAATCTGCCGCGTCGGCAGGATCTAACTGAACCAGCTTAGCACTCAGTGCCGTGGCAACACTGAACAGCCGTGTCGGGTCAAAATGAAGATGTGGATTGCCTTGGGCATGCACGTCACCCATGCTGCGATCGACACTGACCAGTTTATCCAAGGTATCGATGTGATCGACGGCGAAAAATAAACCTTGATCGGTCGAGCGCACTTTTGCGTTTGCCGACTTCATTTGCAACATAGGCAACCAACCGACTTCCAGATCGGCACCTGCGCACACCACCAAATCCGCCTGACGCATTTTGGCAATCAAGCTCGGACGCGCCTGTACTTGGTGAGGGTCTTGTAATGCCGTCGTTGCCGAATAGATGCTGGCCTTTGGAGCGAGCTCCTTCACCAATGCCGCATATTCAGGTTCGCAGGCAAATACATTCAACTCAGCATGAGCCAAAC
>JBOFUF010000407.1:0-2754 GCA_051652445.1 Shewanella sp. | reverse complement strand
ATGCCTGAGTATTTAGATGATGAATCGCGTTTAGATGACCACGAGGCAGGGCGCAATGCCCAATATATAGAAGCTTCCTGCCAAGATAATCCTGCTGCAGTGCAAACTTCGGTAGAGGTGTCCGCACTCAAGGCCGCGGCGAAATCGGAATGACACCATTAGAGGATGATTAATGGCGATGACACAGAATGCCTGAATCCTTGCCCTCTTTTATCCGTCGCGATTGGTTTTGCGTTGGCAATGGTGAGCGATTACATCTGGCGCAATACGGTAATCCACAAGGTATGCCACTGCTGTATTTGCACGGTGGTCCGGGAGGGGGTTGTGGAGTCGATGATTTAGCGCTATTTAATGGCGACCAATATTGGATTTTGCTATTAGATCAACGCGGCGCTGGGCAATCTCTGCCCTTTGGCAATTTAGCTCATAACCATCTTAATGGCTTGATCTGCGATATTGAGGCCATTCGTCTCGCGTTGGGTATTGAGCGCTGGTGCTTAGTGGGTGGATCTTTTGGGGCGACATTAGGCTTAATTTACAGCGGATTATTCCCAAAGAGGGTGATAGCGCAAGTCTTGTGGGCATTATTTATTCCGTCCAAAGAAGGTATCAACTGGCTCTATGGCGCTGACGGTGCGGCAAGATTACACCCCGCCGCGTATCGACTCTTTAGTGGCGATTCACCGGTTCTGCCATCGCTGACTGAACTGCTGGATTCATACCATCAAGGTTTGGCATCGGCCGATGACAATGTGCGGTATCAGTTTGCGCGGCGTTGGGTGCAGTGGGAGTTAACGCTTTCAGGATCAAGGTTGATATTGCCAAGGCAGTTACCTGAATCCGTATTAGCCTTAGCGGATATTGAGCTGCACTTTGCTCGACATGATTACTTCAATGCCATGAGTGTGTTACAGCGCGTGACGCCGAGAGTGAAGGCGCGCAGTGTGTTGTTGCAAGGAATGCAGGATACCATTTGTCCCGCGGCGCTATTGCAGGATTTTTTGGCTGGACTGGCGCATGGCATTACGCTTAAAACGGTTGCCGATGGCCGACATATGCTCAATAGTGAGTGTTTATTTTTGGCGGTCACAGCAGAAATCCATGGAATGTGGTCGTGGATACAGCAACAGGGAAATCAATGAGAAATTGATCGTAAGCGATTGTTTGTTAAAATTAACCGTCGGCACTGCCATGGCGTAGCCAGCAAGCGCTATTGACCGATGGCGGCTTGGCGCAAGTCGTAGAGTTTTTACTGGATGGCATCGAACAATGTATCCGCCTGCGCCAGTTCATGCCGCAAAGGGTTCCCGTTAAGCCTAATCTAAAAGGAAAAGTTGTGATTGCGTTAATTCAAAGAGTGAGTCGTGCCAGTGTGGTGGTTGATAACCAAACGATAGGTGAAATCGATAAGGGCTTGTTGGTTCTGCTCGGTGTTGAGCAAGAAGATACCCGCGAGAAGATGGAGAAATTAGCGACTAAAGTGATGAATTATCGGGTTTTTTCCGATGAGAATGGCAAGATGAATCTCAATCTAGAGCAAGTCGGTGGGTCTTTATTAGTGGTGTCACAATTTACCTTGGCCGCTGATACCGGTCGAGGCTTGAGGCCGAGTTTTTCAGGGGCAGGTACGCCGGATCAAGCCTTAGGCTTGTATGAAGCGTTTGTCGCATTTTGCCGCGCTAAAGGCGTGACCACAGAAACCGGACAGTTCGGCGCCGATATGCAAGTGTCGTTAGTTAATGATGGCCCAGTGACCTTTAATCTGCAGGTGTAGCTTCTATCATGATGTTTATTTTGGGGTCCCGGTGATGGGGTATTAGACCATTACATTGCATGGATTCATGGTGTGCGGTTTTTGAAGGCCTGTATGTTAGTACGGCGAAAGTTTAAGTGCGTCGAAAGCGACTGAGTGGTTCTGTACGTTGAAGCTGATGCATAACCTTTCTAAAAAATCGAAGCTAATCTCAGATTTTATCCGCTTTATTTCTTTTTATGGGCGAATACACTTACGTAATAGAGTTGAGATATTCCATCTGACTCTGAGTCATTGACCTTTTTTCGGAGCAGATTATGTCTAAAGTCTTAATTTTAAAATCAAGCATTCTTGGCGGTTATTCACAATCTGCCGTGTTAATTGATCACTTAGCGAGCCACTGGGAAAACCAAGGCGCCGCTATTACAGTACGTGATTTAGGCGGTAAAGACGTATTGCCTATGGTAGACGGTGAAATCGCTTCTGGTTTACGCGGTGGTGCAGATTTATCGGCACGTCAGCAAGAGATGCTCGCCTTATCAGATACCTTAGTTGCTGAATTAAAAGCGAATGATACGATTGTTATCGCAGCGCCTATGTACAACTTTACCATTCCGGTTCAACTTAAAAACTGGATCGATTTTGTCGCCCGCGCCGGCGTGACTTTTACTTACACTGAAACCGGTCCAAAAGGATTAGTGGAAGGTAAACGCGCCGTGTTGGTGACGACCCGTGGCGGCGCTCACAAAGATGGCCCAACCGATCATGTTGTACCTTATTTGAAAACGATTTTAGGCTTTATGGGGATCACCCATGTTGAAGTGGTTTACGCCGAAGCACTGAATATGGGTCCTGAAGCACACGATAAGGGCATGGCCGCAGCGAAACACAGCATCAATCAGTTGCAGGCTTAATCGTTTCGTTGATTTCGTTGATTAAATTGAATTTAGCTTACATAAAAAGTGCCAGCCTTAGATGGGCTGGCATTTTTTTATGTTCAT
>JBOFUF010000406.1:0-4556 GCA_051652445.1 Shewanella sp. | reverse complement strand
GTAGCACTACACCTAAGGTTTGCTTGCTGCCATCAGCAAAAAATACGCTACGACTAGCCACTTTGCCGTCAAAGTAAATATTGGCCTTTTTAGATACTGACACTTGCTCGAGTAGACTCATTATTAATCCTCTATAAATTGGCTTGGATGAATTTATATCCGTATTGGGTCGATTTCAATGCATTATTTCGCGCGAATGTACATATTGAACACAAGTTGATGTTTACATTATTTTTATCGCTTATTGTCCACTATATCATTTTGTTTGAAATAGTCGGTATGGCTTGGCGGTCATTTAACGTTATTAATCAGTTTTCTATTTATACAGCATGAACTGACGGCATTTTGGTGAACTTGTGATGAAAAACATCGGGGATTATTTATCTATAAGTTTTAAGGCAAGTTTGATCCTGCAAAAATTGCAGGAATGGGCTGAGAGGCGCGACAAGGGGGCCGATTTTGGTACCCCTCTTCTTACTGCCCTACCATCATTTGGGATTTGCACCGTTATTTAATAAAGCGTTGGGATCCGCTGGCACGGTATTACTGCATACTAAAGAACCGCCAAAAATGAATTTTGGCGGATCTTTTTACAACTATTTCAGTTGCTTGCTTAGTGGGTGTTTAACGTTTACGCCAAATTGTCATTTCCGAAATGGAGTGTTGGAATTTACGTTTTGTCTCGCGGATCACGAAGGGGATCTCCTTCACCGCGATCAGCTCAAATTGGCCGATTAACGTTTCGGTCAAGCCATCTAAGGTGGTGAAGTTCTCTCCTTTGACTTTAACACCACCTAACCATTTATCCTTGGGCGTATAATCTTCCAGCCAAGTGTATGGCGAAGCAATCACAAGGTATCCACCTTGATTTATACGCTGGGCAATACTGGTTAAAAAGTGCTTAGGATCATTCAACCGGTCGATAAGGTTTGAGGCATAAACCAAGTCATAACCGGTATAAATGGGCTTTAAATTACCGGCATCACCTTGCATAAAGTTGACCTTTTTCGTCTCAAGGCCATATCCCAGTTTAGCCAGACTCGCACTCTTAAATTCCTGTAAGTCACCTTCGGTACGTATGGTATAACGTTTTTCACCTTGTTCTGTTAGTGCATAAGCCTGTTGAATAAAGCGTGCCGAGAAGTCGATACCATCAACATGATCAAACACTTTTGCCAGCTCGAAACTCGCGCGACCCACTGAGCAGCCGATATCGAGAGCTTTAGCTGTATGAGTCAATTGAATTTCACTCAGCGCTTGTTGCACGCCATTGACGCAGAAGTTAGCCACCCCAAAATATTCGGCGCCATAGTGGAACTCAAGGTATTGGGAAATCAGTTCATCCGTTTCGTACACGTTGACCTCGGCCATTTGGGCGGGATTTTGGGTGGATTCCACATAGCGAAAACCCGCGTGTTGATAAAAATGTCGTCGAAACGCATAGCGTGATGAAGCTATTGCCTCATTACCCGTAGAGATCCATGAGCCGCCTTTAATGAGATTATGTTTGCCATCGAAGGTTGGAGTGGAGAAATCATCGTAAAGCGGGTGTACAGCAAAACCATTAAACCCGTCGATTGCGGTTTCTGTCCATTGCCAAACATTACCGACAATATCGAAAAAGCCATTATGTTCGAAGCGATTCACTGGGCAAGAAGAGGCGTAATAAGCCAAAGCAATATTGCCCGGCACTTCATGCCAATCGGGCGCATCGGCGGGCACATTCTCGCGTAAGATGTACCACTCCGCTTCCGTTAGTAGACGAATATTGCTTTGCTTTTGTTCGGCTTTCCAATTACAGAAAGCTTTTGCTTCGAGTTGATTCACTTCAACAGGCCAATTCAATGGCAGCGGAATTTCTTCGGTTAAGTTACGTTGCCACCATTTATCTTGTTTTAAGCGCCAAAAACGCGGCATTTGTGCTTGGGTGTAGGTAAGCCAAGCTTGACCTTCTTCATTCCAAAATTGGGGTGAGCGATAGCCACCCGCTTCGACGAATGCAAGATACTCTTGATTCGAAACTAAGAATTTAGCCGTTTTAAAGTCAGCAACATTAAACGTTTTATGGCCGTATTCGTTGTCCCAGCCGTAGGTTTGGTCTTGTTCAGTTTTGCCTAAGGTCACTTTTTGCCCTTTTACCGCCAATAAACGGTTGGCCTCAGCAGGGGCGGCGTCTTGGCATGCAGGCCAGAGGGGGTTGGGCGCAACATGTTCCAGCGGCAGTTGGCGGATGATCGCAGATGAGGTTTCTAAATGAATACGCTCATGTTCAATGCCCATCAAAATGATCCAAGCTGGGCTATGTTGAGTGATAGGTAATGCTAGAGGCATTTCATCGATAACACGATTGACGACAGCATTAACTTGCTGGCGATAGCTTCGTACCTCTGCTACATCCGGCCACGGATAATGTTGTTCGTTTAAATCATCCCAAGACATCTCATCGACACCAATGGCAAACATGGATTCGAAGTTGTCGTTTACCCGTTCATCGAGAAATTTACCGAGTTTGAGTTTGTTGATATAGAAAGTGGCCGTATGGCCAAAATAAAAGATTAACGGATGGCGCAGTGGCTCGGCTTTGAGGTAATAGGCGCAATCTTCTTGGAGCAAATCAAACAGTGACTCGTACAGAGCCCATGTCTGATTAAAGTACTGCTTAAGCTCTTGACGCTTTTCGGCCTCAGTTTCACCTATAAGCTTAAGGGTTTGAGGGAGGCGCGTTATGGGCTTATCCATAGACAAGTTAACTCCGTATTTATCGGCCTGCGGTGCAAGCATGGAAAGATGAATCTATCGTGTGTGAGTCTATACGCGATTACTGGGGTCAGGATCAATTTGTTAACCTAATGTGCCTTACTCGCTATCCACACAAAGTAATAGAAAGGTGAAGTAAATTTAAAGTATCACAGATGGGTAGGTCATGTTGATGACAATGATTTTATTTTTATATCATCTTAACCGTGAGTAGGGTAAGTGCCAAAATGGATCTCTACTCAATAGGTCAGAAGTAAACTATTTGAGTTAGGGCTAGGCTCTTCGCTTAGTCTGCACTAGGTTAAATTGATATCGTATTGCCATGAACGTAGCTCTAGTTTAATTATTTTATGCTTAAAGAGTATTTTCTCTGCTGGGGTTAGGGCAGAATGATCCTGTCTGTAACATTACTATGCAGGATATAACGGGATGACAATTAACGCATTATGGATACCCGCCTGGTATGAACTTGATCCGTCGATCGTAGTGGGTGTGAATGAGGAGTTTGTGTTTCACAAGACTGTCGCAAACGAGGCGTTAACGTTTTACAGCGGTGCAAAGGGAAGCGATGCCGTTAAGGCCACAGGAACTATTTCGGCCATTAAGCACAATGTCTTGGGGGGCATTGAAAGTGTCGATGCGCAGGGGCTCGATTATACGCTGGTGTTGCAAGATGGGCGGCGTTTGTTGGTTAACGCAGAGGAAAACCCAGGTTTAGTTTATGAGTGGGTTGATGACAGTTGGCAGCCGTCAGATATGGTCATTACCGATTGGACGTTAGCAGTGCAATTTGTGTCTTTATCACCATTGACGCCAATAAAGTAATTGAAGGTTTACCGTGAGTAACTAGATGGAAAAGTGCAGTTAGCGCTCGGGATTCGAGCTTGACTGCACTTTTACTTGTTCAGCAAGTTGTTGGTATTATTGTTTTATTTCTGCAATGTAAACATCGTAAAAATTCAATTCATTAAATTCTGCTATACAGAGCTGATAACGGCGTAGCTGCTCAGCTTTTTCCTCATCTGGTTTTGGATAAAGGCTTATCGTGGATTGTACCGATGAGCATTTTGCTCTAGATTGATATTTCTTTGTTTTTATCTTCTGGCCGCGATTATTTTTACTTTTTGGAGCCGTGTAATGGCTAATGTTCTGCTAGTTGCCAATCTCAATTGTGATCGAATCTTACTGCTTGATAAACCGTTAAAAACGGGTGGACGTTTCCATTATCAAGATGGTGGCCAACGGCTCGGTGGCGGCGGGGCGAATACCGGATTAGGTTTAGTTTGGGCAGGGCATAGTGTTGCGCTTGTTAGCCAAGTTGGCCGTGATGACATGGGGGATTGGCTGATTGCAGAAGCGAGCACTCAAGGGCTGGATTGTCGTTTGGTGCAGCGCCGCATCGGTAATACATGTGAAATGCTACTTGTGATGACACCAGACGGCGAGCGCACCATTATTCGGCCACAAAGACCCATATTTGAATTATCAGTACCACCAAAATGGCAGCCATGGGACGCGTTGTACTTTAATACTTCCGCAGAAGGTTCGGTCAGCTGGGCAAAGACAGCGTTGGAACATTGTCTTGTTGTTGCGCAATTAGCCAAGGACGACAGACTGCGACCTTGTCATATTTTATTGGCGTCCATGGGTGATATCCAAGGGCGCTGTGATCGCGCATCTTGGGAATACGGTAAAAGCATTGGTGGCGATTTTCTGCGTTACTTTATTGTCACCGATGGCATTAATGGATCCAAGGTTTACACGCAGGACCAAGTGCAGCATGTTGCCGCCATTCCTGC
>JBOFUF010000405.1:0-1743 GCA_051652445.1 Shewanella sp. | reverse complement strand
ATAAATATTTGAATATTGATTAATACGAGTTCAGTCATTTGCAATGTATAAAAAATGCCTCACCGTTGTGGGGCATTTTTTATGGCGGGTCTATTGTGGGTCCATCGCGGGTCTATGGCGGCTCATGCATCGCCTATGGAATAACGATCCCGCACTCGATTGCGCCGCTTAATCAAGCGGGTTGAGTAGGCCGGCATGATTAAATACGGCCAGTTGGCGCTGATAGGGCGTAATATCGCCGATGTTAGCGGCAATCCAATCGGCATCGTAATAGGTTTCTAGGTAACGTTCACCGGAATCACAAATTAACGTCACGATTGAGCCTTGCTCTTCGCGCGCTTGCATTTGCAGCGCAAGTTGTAAGGCGCCGTAAAGATTGGTGCCCGTTGATGCGCCGGTTTTACGGCCGATGAGTTGCGCTAACCAATGGATCGTTGCCACAGACGCAGCGTCGGGGATTTGCAGCATAGAATCGACTACGCCAGCAATAAACGATGGCTCGACTCTCGGTCGGCCTATGCCTTCAATCTTACTGCCATTGCAACAGGTTAAGCTGGCATCGCCGTTCTGATAAAAATCAAAAAAGACCGAATTTTGCGGATCGACCACACACAGCTGAGTCGCCAAACGTTGATAACGAATGTAGCGACCTATGGTTGCCGATGTGCCGCCCGTGCCGGGACTCATCACTATCCAGCGCGGGACAGCGTGTGGTTCGTGCGCCATCTGATTAAAAATCGAATTAGCGATATTGTTATTACCACGCCAGTCGGTTGCGCGCTCGGCGTAGGTGAATTGATCCATATAATGGCCGCCTAGCTCTGCGGCGAGGCGCGCTGACTCTGCGTAAATCTCACTGGAGTGATCGACAAAATGACACTGGCCGCCGTAGAAAGTGATCTGCTCAATCTTCTTTTTAGCGGTGCTTTTGGGCATGACGGCAATAAAGGGTAAACCGAGCAAACGGGCAAAATAGGCTTCAGAAATCGCTGTGCTACCCGATGAGGATTCAATAATGGGCGTACCTTGCTTAATCCAGCCGTTACAGAGGGCATAGAGGAACAGTGAGCGGGCGAGGCGATGCTTGAGACTACCCGTCGGGTGAGTACTTTCATCTTTAAGATAGATATCTATGCCGTTGAGCATAGGTAACTCAAGCTTAATCAAATGGGTATCGGCGCTGCGCTGAAAGTCCGCGTCAATCTTGCCTATGGCTTGGGCTTCCCATGTTGAGCTGAATTTATGCGTGTTTTGCAAGTTTGCTGCTGGTTGAGTAGTGTTTGATATCATTACAGTTACATCAAAAGGGATCATTTTGAGAGCATATCACAGGGTTTGTTCAAGCGGCTTTATAAGATGAGTTTGGACGAGATTAGGTGTAAAAGACAAATGTTGTTAACAAATGAGTTCAGTTTGGTCATCTGGGGGGTAACTAACATCAATGAGATTCGCCATCAATGAGAACGAGCATAAATGAGCTTGAGGACTGAAAACGAAGAAATTAACTAAGGATGATGCTGAGAACGAAAGAAATGGTGGAGGGAGAAGGATTCGAACCTTCGAAGGCTGAGCCGTCAGATTTACAGTCTGATCCCTTTGGCCACTCGGGAACCCCTCCACAAACTTTCTTTTTGCGGTATTACAACTTACGGTTACAACTTACTGCTACAACGTCGGTTTAAAAAACATCCATCAAAACTTATTCTAACATCGGCCATGTTTGGAATGTGAATCAACATCAGT
>JBOFUF010000404.1:0-6092 GCA_051652445.1 Shewanella sp. | reverse complement strand
GTCCCGACAGGGTTAAATTCGGATCTTCAACCGCTTTACGCCAATGGGCTAACGCTACTTGATAATCTGTCGCCTCACCATCGAGCAATATTGCCAAAGGTTGTAAGCCATCAAACAACTCTTCTAACCAAGATTTCAGCAAACACGGACCATCAGCCGTAAATAACTCAAGCCCAGGTTTACGCCCTTCAAGCACCACCGCGTTAAGGTTTGAGCTTAACCTCGTCTCTTCGCTAACATCTGACTTAGGTGACGGCGTTAATAAACAATAGAGTAGAAATAAATCAAGGAAACGCACTTGGGTCGCTTCAATGCCAATAGGGCTAAATGGATTAACATCCAACGCTCTCACTTCAATGTATTCCACCCCCCCACGGGCCAAGGCTTCAGACGGTTTCTCGCCACTACGAGTAACCCGCTTGGCACGGATTGGCGAGTAGAACTCATTTTCAATCTGCAATACATTGGCATTGAGTTGACGATACTCGCTATCGACTTTAACGCCGATATTAGCAAAATTGGCTGAAGGCATTTTAGTGGCCGCATTCACGCCAGCCAGATACTCAGGCAAAGAGTTATAACTGATATTGAGCTGTTCTTGCTCTTTGTTGGTGTAGCCTAAGTCACTCATACGCAACGAAGTGGCATAGGGCAAATACAAAGTACCCCGACCCGTTTTTTCAAACTTGAGATCGGTTTTTTGATCTTTAATAAAGGAGTGACATAGCGCTGGCGAGGCACCAAATAAATAAGGTAGTACCCACACTAAACGGCGATAGTTACGGATCAAACCGAAATAGGATTCTGACATAAAGTCGTCAATACTTAACTGTTTATCGCTTAACTCATACAAGCTTTGCCATAATGCTTGCGATACTGAAAAGTTAAAATGCACTCCAGAGATGATCTGCATCAGGGCACCATAACGATAGGTTAACCCCTTACGATACAAGGTTTTCATCATGCCGGTATTCGATGTTCCATAGCGGGCAACGGGGATCTGTTGCTCATCTTTGACATAGCAAGGCATGCTCACGGGCCACAAGCGCTGCCCATTTAAGTGGCGCACGCTAAAAGCGTGAGTCTCAGTTAACCCAGTAAGAAGCTGCTCAACATTATTATTTACCGGCGTAATAAACTCCAGCAAGGCTTCACTGTAATCCGTGGTAATCCGCGAATGCATTAACGCTGAGCCTAAGACTTCTGGATGGGAGTCTTCGGCGAGATAACCCGACTCATCAATCCGCAATGCCTCTCGCTCTATACCGCGTAACATACCCAAAAGTGCGGTGCGCCCCGAGGCGTCCGAGAGATGTTGTACTAATTCATCGAATGACTTCAATTTGCGCTTCTCTAATTGGTGATTCGCTATCGCGACAAGGTTAACTGTCAGGCCTTTATTTTGAGGCTTATCTTGCAAAATATGCCTCAAAATAAATCTAAACCTGTCAGTGGAGCAAGCCAAATTCACAACTTGTATGCTTAAAAGCAGACGGCGACAGCTAATGCTGTCACCGTCTGTCGATGTAAATCCGGTAAATATGGGGCAAATAGTCGTTAACTAATGCACTCGTCTATCTACCTATATAAGGGCTAAATGCTAATTTACAATACTAAAGTTTCTATTGGATAGCCCAATGCCGCTAAATCCGCTGCAATTGTCGCTTTATCTCCTACCACCAGAATCACCATTTTATTGATATCTAGCTCGGAAGCTGCGAGGGCATTGAGTTCATCTTTGGTGACGGTATGAATGATCTTGTCCTGTTGAGTCGTAAAATCTTGGCTCAATTGGTAACGTTGGATCATCCGCATAAAGCCTGCTTTTTGATACGGAGTTTCATAATCAAGGGCTTGACCTTGAGAGACTGAATTACGCATAAAGGCCAATTCAGTATCTGTTATCCCCTGTTGCTGGTAAGCACTGATTTCTTTTACGAACTCAGTCAGTGCTTTCGCCGTTACGTCACTGCGAACGTTACTTGACGCGACAAAATCACCCACTTCAGCACCGCCCTTAAACCGAGTGCGAGCACCATAGCTATAGCCTTTTTCTTCACGTAAATTCAGATTGATACGGCTATTGAATGCGCCACCTAACGGGTAGTTCATCAGGTAAGACTTAAAATAATCTCCGGTGGCATCGTAGGGTAATGCGCGCTTGGCAATATTGATCACCGATTGCGCCGCACCGGGTTTATCAATCACATAAATAGTGCCGCCTTTTAATGCCGGGAATGGCTTAAGTGGCGGTAACACAGTCGCTTCACCTTTCCACTGGTTCAATCCTGCTAATTTAGACAATAACGTAGATTCTGATAAATTAGCGACGGTGACGATTTTAGCGTTGCCGCCTTGATACTGCTGCGCATAAAACGCTGTTACATCGGCTAACGTAAGCGCCGCGACTGAATCGAGCGAACCGATATCATTCACACCTAAGGCATTGTCTTTACCGTATAACAAGGACGACAGTGCCGTATCCGCCAGGTAGCTAGGTTCAGACTGCATATGCAGGATCTGTTGTAATTGCTGCTGTTTTACTCGCGCAAAGTCCGCTTCGCTGAATGCTGGCGCAAATAGCTTTTCTTCCATAATCGCCAGCGTTTCATCTAAATGTGCTGTCAGAGCCGACACTTTGATCGAACTTTGATATTCAGACGCACTAAAATCGACACGACTACCTAGCATTTCTAAGGCTTGTGATAGTGCTTCACTGCTGCGCTTCTGGCTCGATTCATTAAGCATTTCAGCGGTCAGCGTTGCTAAACCGGCTTTTTCGACGGGTACCAGTCTGTGGCCGCCATTAAGATAAACAATTAACTCCACGGTTGGCGTTTCCGCACTTTGGGTGCCCATGACTTCGATGCCATTGGCTAAGGTTTGGGTCCATATTGTTGGTACTTTGAGCAAAGGCGTGGCGCCAGATGCAGGCATCTTAGTTCGGTCAAAACGTGAAACAAGTTCAATTTTTGGCAAATCCCCTTCAACCGCCGTTTGCGCAATCGGCAAGATTGCAGGCGTGAAGTTATCCGCATGGGCAATCAGTGACGTCATTCCCTGCGGCACCACACTCATCACCACCATAGGTTTATTTTTAATGTATTGCTTAAACACGCGCATCACATCGTCTTGGGTCACACTGGCATAGCGGCTCAGATCTGAGGCAAGCATGTTCGGATTGCCCGACAGCGTTTGGTTCATCGCTAAGGTCGACACTTTGCCAGAAACACTCTGCAGGCTATAAATCGTATCGGCTTCAAACTGTACTTTGACTTTTTGCAGATCGTCATCCGTAACGCCACGTTGCTCAAACTCCTTAATCGAATCGAGAATACGTTGCTCCAGATCGGCCAATTTACCGCCCTTTTCAGGATTGGCTAAAGCATAAATCGACATCTGACACGCAAGCTCTTGACAAGGATGACTCACATTTGCCTGCACGGCATAACCGTCCTTAACCAAGTTTTTATATAATAACGATGTTTTACCACCACCTAAAATATTGGCTAACAGATCGAGGGCGGCCTCATCAGAATGCCTAGCGTATACGGTAGGAAAACCAATACGGATCAAAGGCAAGTGCACTTTATCTTCCATGGAGATATAACGCGTCTTGTCTACGTTAACCAGCGCCTTTTGCGCTAACGAGGCTTCAGGACCGCGGGGGATTTCACCAAAATATTGATTTATCCACGCTAAGGTTTGCATTTCATCGAAATCGCCACCTATGGTCAAAGTCGCATTATTAGGGCCATACCAACGTTGAAAAAAGTGTTTAACATCATCAACCGTGGCGCGATTAAGATCGTCCGGCCAACCAATCACAGGCCAAGAATAAGGATGACCAACAGGATACAAGGCTTGGCTAAAGCGCTCACTCATGCGGCCATAGGGTTGATTGTCAATTCGTTGTGCACGTTCATTTTTGACCGTTTCGCGCTGCACTTCGAATTTTTCGCTGGTGAGTGCGGGCAATAAAAAGCCCATACGGTCCGACTCAAGCCACAGCATTTTTTCTAATTGATTGCTGGGAACTGTCTCGAAGTAATTAGTTCTGTCGGTATTGGTTGTGCCGTTTAACGTGCCGCCGGCTTCAGTCACCACTTCAAAATGCTGTTCATCGGCAACGTGCTGCGAGCCTTGAAACATCATGTGTTCAAATAAATGCGCAAATCCCGAACGCCCAGCCAATTCGCGAGCAGAGCACACATGGTAAGTGACGTCGACATGCACTAAAGGATCGGAATCATCTTGATGCAAAATAACCGTTAAGCCATTGGCTAATTGATACTTTTTGTAGGGGATACCTACTTGCGCATCAGCCAGTTGCACATTTTCGATAAGTTTAACGCCTGCGGGCAAGTTCGCCGTAGTCGTTTCAGCTGCACAACCCCCAAGGGCGGCAGAAATTGCGACCACTAATATCCATTTCTTCAAAACATTTCCCTCATACATCAATGGGTCAAAAAATACAGCGCCATAACCAAAATGCTGCGTATCGTCATCGCTGCGTAGCATCATGCGCTTAGTCATCATGCGCGTAGTCATCATGCGCTTAGTCATAATGCGCTTAGTCACAGCCCGTAGAATAAAGTCCGTTAAATGATTAAGCATTAGGGTTTATGACTCGCAAAATTAACACTAAGTTCCTATCTATACAGTAAATTCAGTCTAAATGGAGAAACACTCCCACCCTTGATCGTTAAATTCATTCTAGCTACCATGCCATCCATTGCAGCACAGCAGCGGCAACAATTAAGTAACGAATTGTTTTACCGATTAAAATCATCACCAAAGAGGGGATTAGCGGTAGCCTCAACCAACCCGCCAATAAACAGAGAATATCGCCGACAACCGGAGCCCATGAAAGTAACAACGCCCACACGCCGTAGCGTTCAATCAAGGCGAGCCCCTTTGCGTGTTTACCTGTCGCTAACGCTTGTGGTGATTTTGCTAACCGACCTAAGCGGCCTAAATAGAAACTGGTCATCGCGCCAAACGTGTTGCCAATGCTAGCCACCACGACCAGGGCAACCCAAGCCTCTGGGGTATTGTTTAATAACGCCACGAGTAAGACTTCAGATCCCCCCGGTAACAAAGTGGCCGCTAAAAAAGCGCCGGAGAACATAACACCTAACGCTGTCATAATGGCTTACTCAATGATAAATCTCTCTTTTGGAATTCAATGCGATGAGGTTTGCGTTGGGTTAATTGAATGTTTTACTTAATCTTTTTACAACAAACTCACTTATCACAATAAGTTATAAGAAAAACGGTTTGTTATAACCCTCGCTCTGTCGATACAATGACTCAACTATGGCAGCCAATAACCATACGCATGATTTAGCGCGCGTCACAAACACGCTCAACTCGTTGAATACGAATCTTATCATCGCAGGTTCATTGACTCACACTTAATTTATTTTTCTGGAATATGCATGATCCTTCAAACCATTAGCCGCATTCCGTTTTGGCAAAAAGTCTTAGCCGGTTTTATCCTAGGTGCGCTCGTTGGCGTCATCTTAGGTGAAAATGCCATAGTACTAAAGCCATTGGGTGATCTGTTCATTGGGGCCATTAAGATGTTGGTCGCGCCTTTGGTATTTTGTGCCATTGTCGTCAGTATCACATCGATGGGCTCGCAAACTAGCCTGAAACGCCTGAGCCTTAAAACCTTAGGTATGTTTATGCTGACAGGCACCATCGCCTCGCTGATCGGCTTAGCGGTAGGCTCAATGATCGATATGGGCGGCACTCTGCAGCTCACCACGACTGAAGTGCGCGAACGTAATATTCCCGGTTTCGCCCAAGTATTACTCGACATGATACCAGTCAATCCGTTTGCTTCACTCGCTGAAGGCAAGGTACTGCAAATTATTGTGTTTGCCGCTTTGGTGGGTATCGCTATCAATAAGGTCGGCGAGAAAGCTGAGCCATTAAAACGCATCATTGAAGGCGGTGCTGAAGTCATGTTCCAACTGACCCGCATGGTATTAAAGCTTACCCCTATCGGGGTGTTTGGTTTAATGGCATGGGTCGTCGGTGAGTACGGTTTATCGACCTTACTGCCTTTAGGTAAGTTTATTGGG
>JBOFUF010000403.1:0-2267 GCA_051652445.1 Shewanella sp. | reverse complement strand
AACATCACACAATCACCCGCTAAAGGCTTAGTGCCATGGTTGGCTAAACGGTACGACACAACAGTGTTAAATAGGTTTGAACGCACGGCAGACAGATACATGCTGCGCTTATTTCTGTCTTTCACCTTTTTACCCGCCAACATTTGGCGACCAAACACTAAGTTTTTACCATCGTGACCAAAGCGTTGCTCACCAAAGTAATTGGGCACGCCCACTTGAGCGACCTTTTCGATACGGCTGATGATGTCTTCCACGTGGGTGACATTTCTCAGGGTAAGAATAAAGCGGTTACCGATTAAGGCTCCGATTCGCAGTTTTTTACTGTGGCGGCTGCTCGACAAAATGGTCAAACGCTCGCTATTGAGATTATTCCAAAGCGGCGTTTCTTTACCCGGAATACGTACACCGAACCATTGTTCCGTGATAGCGTTTTTATCTTTTTGCCCCGCGTAGGTCACTTCCTTCGGATGCACCTTCGCAAACCTAGCGATCGTTTCAGCAACTTGTACTGTATTTAGCCCTTCTTTGCGTACATGCAGCATATGGTGTTCACCTTCACCCGTTGGGCTAAAAGGTAAAATCTCTTTCACAATAAAATCACTATTTTGGGTTCTTAAATCTGCGGTACCTAAAGGCTTGCCATACAGATAATGTAATTCGCTCATGGGACTTTTTACTCTTAAGTTAATCGTGTTTACGGGCCATCAGTACCACGGCTTCTACCGCTATACCTTCTTTACGTCCAGTAAATCCTAGCTGTTCCGTGGTGGTCGCTTTGACGTTAATGTCGTCAAGATCCACGCTTAAATCGGTGGCTAATATCTGACGCATCGCTTCAATGTGCGGTGCCATTTTGGGGACTTGAGCGATGATAGTGACGTCAAGATTGCCGAGCACAAAACCTTTCGCTCTTGCTAAAGCATAGCAATGACGCAGCAATACACGGCTATCTGCGCCCTTATAGGCAGCATCTGTGTCGGGGAAATGTTTGCCGATATCACCTAGCGCTAAAGCGCCAAGAATGGCATCGGAAATCGCATGCAGCACCACATCGCCATCAGAGTGAGCAACAAGTCCAGTTTCATAGGGCACGTCTACGCCACAAAGGATCAGTGGCCGCGCCTCACCAAATTTATGTACATCAAAACCATGGCCGATACGCATTTTCATTTACTATTCCTACTGTATTTTTTACTTTGATTATGGCTATTTAACGGCACGCATCAAAAACAGTTCCGCCAGCCCTAAATCATCAGGATGCGTCACTTTTATATTATCGGCGCGGCCCGAAACGAGTCCGGGAGTCACTCCCGCCCACTCCATCGCTGAGGCTTCATCTGTCACTACCACGCCAGCGGCCATCGCCGCATTGAGGTAATCTTTCAATTGTGCGGCCTTAAATAACTGCGGTGTTAATGCATGCCACAAATTATCGCGGCATACTGTGACACTGATTTCGCCCTGTTTATTGGCGCGCTTCATCGTATCGCGCACTGGCATTGCCAAAATAGCACCTTGGGGGAATTGCACTCTGGATGCGAGTAATTTGTCGATATCCGTCGCGGCTAAACAGGGTCTTGCCGCATCATGCACTAAGGCCCAACTGTGCTCTGGCGCAATTTGCAGTGCCGCCAACACAGAATCAGCGCGCTCACCGCCACCGATTACGGTAATCAATTTGGGGTGCACGGCCTGTGGCAGGGTATCGAAGATAGTATCGTTCGAATGTAAGGCGACGATCACTTGAGAAATGTGCGGATGGGACAAGAGCTTATCTAAGGTATGAGCGAGAATACTCTGGCCGCAGACCTCAAGATATTGCTTAGGTCTGTCGGCGCCCATACGGCTACCTATGCCTGCGGCAGGAACGATGGCAACCACAGCTTGAGTGACATGCTCAGCTTGGCGCTGCAATTCAATTTGTGTTACCAGATCAGATTGACTATCGGGATTGGATTGTTCATTTAATCCAAGATCTAAATGTCCTAGCTCTGTCATCCTAACTCCATATTACTGAGATGGACTCGATACCGAGCGCTCACCACCCACGACGCGATAGAAGGTCTCGCCTTCTTTAACCATGCCAAGTTCGTTGCGTGCGCGCTCTTCGATGGCTTCTGTACCACTTTTCAGATCGATGATTTCTTCCTTCAGCACTTGGTTACGCTCATTGAGTTTGGCGTTACCTTCTTGCTGGGCGGCAATTTGTTTTTGCAGAACGAAATATTCAGGAAGACTATTACCTCCCGACCAAAGACGGAATTGCA
>JBOFUF010000402.1:0-6679 GCA_051652445.1 Shewanella sp. | reverse complement strand
TCCACGCTGATGCTGCTGCGTCGCAAAAGAATGTAGATAAGTATTTCGATCAAGCACAAGACATGCTTTTTGAGTATGGCTCAGTTGCTGATGAACGTGAATCACTGAAATCCTATAATGATTACGTTGCCAGCTTAGTTGCTGATCAACAAAAGACAATGGATTCAGTGCAAGGTGACATTAACGGTGTAGATAAATTACGCCAAGGCGTTGTGCCATTAATGTTTAAAATGGTTGAATCATTAGAACAGTTTGTTCAATTAGATTTACCTTTTAATGCTGAAATACGTACTAATCGTGTCAATGAGCTGAAAAGACTTCTTAATAGTGCTGAAGTGACATTAGCAGAAAAGTACCGTTTGATTCTGGATGCCTATAGCATCGAGCGCGAATACGGTAGTGCTGTTGCCGTTAACCAAGGTAAGTTAAACCTAGATGGTAAAGAAGTATTAGTTGATTTCTTTAACTTAGGTCGTGTTGCGCTTTATGCACAGAGTTTAGATCAAAAGACGAGCTGGGTGTATAACTCAAATTCGAAGAGCTGGGATAAGTTAGATGATAGCTATTTGCGTGAGCTGACTAAAGGTATCCGCATTGCCCGTAAACAAGGCGCTCTAGATCTATTCGCATTACCTATTCCTGCTGCGGAGACTGCACAATAATGAAGAAGTTAATTACTACAGCTGTCTTGGCTGCAAGTTTCTCTTTAACTGCTGGTATGGTAAGCGCTGCTGATGCGCCTAAGTCCATTGACCAATTATTGCAACAAGTTAAAGTTGAGCGTGCTGCTGAAGGTAAAGTTAATAGCAAGCGTGAGCAGGAGTTCCAAGCAGAGCGTGGCGATAAGGCCGCTTTACTGCAAAAAGAAAAAAATGCGTTGGCTGCTGAAAAGCAACGTGGTAAAGATTTGAACCAAGCGTTTTTAGATAACGAGCGTAAAATTGCTCAGTTAGAAGAAGATCTAAAAACGGCTCAAGGTGACTTGGGTGAGATGTTTGGTGTAGTTAAAGGTGAAGCCGGCGATTTCGCGGGTAAACTGGCAAGTTCAAACATCAGTGCTCAATTTCCAAATCGCGATAAATTTATTGCTGATTTAGGTGCCCGTAAGCAATTACCAAAAATTGAAGAGTTAGAGCAATTTTGGCAAGAGCAGTTATTTGAAATGGCGCAATCTGGCAAAGTGGTTAAGTTTGAAGGTTCTGTGACCGGTATTGATGGTAGTGTTAAAACGACCACGATTCACCGTGTAGGTGCTTATAACTTAACGGCTGAGGGTAAATACGTTGTCTATAACCCTGAATTAGGATTAATTCAGCAGTTATCTCAACAGCCTGAAGGCTATCAAGTTAGTGCTGTTGCTAAATGGGAAAAAATAACTTCTGGTACAGCACCTTTCTACGTTGACCCTGCTCGTGGCGTGTTATTAAACATTTTCACGAACAAAGCGAGCATGGAAGATCGTATCGAGTCGGGTGGTACGATTGGTTATATCATTATGATATTACTTGCGTTAGGTATGCTTATTTCTATCGAACGACTAGTGACTATGACTATTATCGGTGCTCGTGTTAATAGCCAACGTAAGAACGTTAATAACCCAGGTAACAATGCTTTAGGGCGTATATTGAAGGTTTATCAAGAAAACAAAGATGTTGATGTTGAAACCTTAGAGTTAAAACTGGATGAAGCGATTTTGAAAGAAACGCCAGCATTGGAAGCACGGATTTCAATCATAAAAGTACTGGCAGCTATTGCACCTATGATGGGTCTGTTAGGTACAGTAACCGGTATGATTGCCACCTTCCAAAGTATCCAACTGTTCGGTACTGGCGATCCAAAACTGATGGCTGGCGGTATCTCAATGGCTCTGGTTACAACGGTACAAGGTCTGGTTGCGGCTCTGCCATTAATGTTGATGCATGCAATCGTTGTTGCGCGTAGCAAGTCAATTGTGCAGGTACTTGAAGAGCAAAGTGCGGGAATTATCGCTGCACATGCTGAGAAGAGGGCTGACTAATGATGCTATACCTGATGGATATTTGGGATTCCGTCAGGGGCTTCATGGCCTCCGGAGGCGACGTTCTCTGGCTTGTAGCGGTTGTTCTGTTCTTAATGTGGGTATTGATGCTTGAGCGTTACTGGTATCTTAATTGGATATCACCAAAGCAACATAAAGCAATCATAGCTGCATGGGACACCAGAGAGGAAACCACCTCTTGGTATGCACACCGTATCCGTGAAGCTTGGCTGTCCCAAGCAAAGCAAGATTTGAATGCACGTATGCTGATTATTAAAACCTTAGTGGCTATTTGCCCAATGATAGGTTTGTTAGGTACCGTAACCGGTATGATTTCAGTGTTCGATGTGATGGCAGTTCAGGGGACGAGTAATGCTCGTTTAATGGCGGCTGGTATTTCAATGGCGACCATGCCCACGATGGCGGGGATGGTTGCAGCATTATCGGGAGTATTCTTTAGTACTCGCCTCGATGCAAAAATGAAAATCAGTTTAGAAAAGCTAAAAGACAGCATGCCGCACCACTAGAGAGAGATTGAACATGGCACGTAAAAAGCATTCCAGCGTAGACGAGGAAGCGCAAATTGATATGACACCGATGCTCGACATCGTGTTTATCATGTTGATCTTCTTCATTGTAACAACGTCATTTGTGAAACCTTCTGGTTTGGATTATAACAAACCAAAAGCGTCACAGGCGACGTCAAAGCCTTCGGCGAACATCTTTATCGGCGTCAGTAAAACGGGCGTGATTATGATGGAAAACCGTCAGGTTGATATCGAACGTGTAACGGCAAACGTAGAACGTATGTTAGCGGAAGCACCTGAAGCTGCAGTATTAATTCAGGCAGACAAAGACGCAATGCATGGCTTAGTGGTTAAAGTTCTTGACCAAGTCAAAGCGGCGGGTATAGATAGAATTTCGGTATCTGCGGGGAACGATTAATATGCTAAGAGCACTAGTATCGATCATTATTGGTGCTGCTGTGACTTTTGGTCTGTTCGCTTTTATGGCGTTCTTGGTCGGTGGCGGCGCACAGCGCGGCGAAACATCGGCGGAGACCCCTATAATTGAAATCACGATGGATAGACAGGATTCAAAAGCACAGAATAAGCCAAGGGTAGTGCCTAAACCGCCGCCACCACCAGAACAGCCACAGAAGCCTGATGTAACACCACCAGAATCTTCGAGCAATATTGACACAGCAATGTCGTTCAATATGGGTGGTGTAGAAGCTGGCGGTCCAAGTACCGGTTTTAAATTAGGCAATATGATGACGCGTGACGGTGACGCTACGCCTATCGTTCGTATCGAACCACAGTATCCCATTGCTGCGGCGCGTGATGGTAAAGAAGGTTGGGTACAACTTCGCTTTACCATTAACGAACTCGGTGGTATCGACGACGTTGAAGTCATTCAAGCAGAACCAAAACGCTTATTTGATAGAGAAGCGATTCGTGCACTGAAGAAGTGGAAGTACAAGCCAAAGATTGTTGATGGCAAGCCATTGAAACAAGCTGGCATGACAGTACAACTTGACTTTACTTTAGATAAAGGAGGCAAATAACGATGCGTAATGTCAATAAAATCGCAGTTCTATTATTGCTTTCTGTTTGCGGCGGTACATTCACGGCTTCTTCAGCACTGGCTGAAGAAAAGTGTGCTATCGACAAACGTCAATCTAAGGCAGTAGGTGAAAGTGCGGCGAAGAAAGTTCAGAAGTCGTTTGAAGCTTATACTAATGGTCAACTTGATGCTGCCATTGCTATTTTGCTTGAAGCAAATGCCAAGAACGACTTCGATAAGGCCTATGTTGCACGTATGCTCGGTAACTTTTATGCCGAGAAAGGCAAAATGGATACTGCGATCAAGTACCTAAAACAAGCGGTTGTAGCGGATATTTTAGGTGGTACAGATCATGCGGCAACTATACGTCTTTATGCTGATTTGTTGTTACAAGAGAAAAAGTTTAAGGAAGCGATTCCTTATTATTACAAGTGGATGGCATTCACTTGTAAATCCGATTCTCAAATGTATCGCCGTATTGGTATTGCGCATTCAGAACTGAAGCAGTGGGATAAAGTGATTGAAGTGGCCGATAAAGGTCTTTCATTAGCAGAAGCTCCTGATAAAGGTCTGTATCAAATGAAACTCACTGCATACTTCAACCAAAAGAAGTATAAAAATGCAGTCGGCGTGTTAGAAGCTATGGTGCCGTTATTCCCGGATGATGGCAGATTGTGGGTTCAGTTAGCACAGTTTTATTTAATGATTGAAGACTATGATAAATCTCTGGCAACTTACGATTTAGCCTATAGAAATGGTTTCTTAGATAGCGCGGGTAATATAACCCGTTTAGCGCAATTGATGGCACAGAAAGGTGCACCTTATCAAGCCGCTAAAATTTATCAGAAACACATGAAATCAGGCATGATCGCTGAGGATGCTAAGTCTTTAGAGGTTTTGGCGGGTTTCTATCAAAATGCGAAAGAGTTTAAGCAAGCTGCTGACTATTATGGTAAAGCTGCTGCTAGCAGCAATGATGGTAAACTTTATCTTAAACAAGGGCGCTTATTAAGCTTAAACGAGCAATATACCGCTGCGATTCCAGTGCTTGAAAAAGCCATATCGATGGGGGTTGAACATCCTGGTGAAGCAAACTTTGAATTAGCGATGGCTCATTTAAGTTTGAAACAGTATAAGTCAGCTTATAATCGTGCAGTATTAGCCGCCAACGATAAGAAGACACAGAAGAGTGCAAATAGCTATATCGCTTATATAAAAGAGAAAGCGCGTATGCACAACATCACGCTGTAATCAGTCCGCAGAGTTAAATGTAAAAGCCCCGCAAGGGGCTTTTTTTTGGGTATCAAGAGATCTTTTATTGTACGCGGATAAACGCTTGTGATTGGTCATGATTTTTTTCAAGTTGTTGCGATAATTGGCTGACTTGATTAAAGAGTGACTCTATTTTACTTTCTCGCGTGGGCAGGCAAATACAGGCGGCAAGTTTATAATCGATTGTCAGTTTATGATGCTTACCAAAATCTAGATTAAAGTCTGCTATTTGTTGTTCTATTCGTTTTAATACGACTTCTGTTCCCACATCATCTATATTAAACAACCCTAGCGCAAAGTGATTATGATCTAGCCTAGCAATTAAATCTGTTGCCCTTAATAGTGCCTCTTGTACATGTTTGGTAAAGAATTCGAGTAAATGAGGTTGTTTGACTGTTTCATGAATATGAGGGCACAGATACAATAGCGCCAAGCTTTGATTGTCTCTCATGTGACGATGCCACTCTCGGTTAAATACTTCCATGAAATAGGTTTGGTTATAGACTCCAGTTTCTGGATCCCTGAAACCTGAGTTGCGAAACGAGTAGATCATAGATTAACTCCGATAACAGATTTGCACTAAGTATAGAAAGAGTTCTGCAATAGCGGGCCAAAAAGGAAAAATATTACAATGAAATTGGGTTTATTAGCAGGTTCGATAGCGTTAATTTTCACCCTTCAAGGTTGTTCCAAGCCTGAAGTGACTGCAGTTCAAGAAAATAGTTCGGCTAATGCGGTTGCAGATAGCGGCAAAACGCAAACTGCTGAGCAGCGTTATTTGGCATTGGTTGATGCTTATTTTAAAGACTACTTAAAACTTGAGCCTATTTATGCCACGTTTGTTGGTGTTAATGAGCATAATGCCGATTTTGGCGGGGATTTAACTGAGGATTACCTTAAGGCTCGTCATGAGCTTAATACGCGTTATTTAGCTCAGGTACGCGCGATAAATCCAAAGCAATTGCCTGCAGATTTACAACTAAGTTATGACCTGTTTGTCTATGACCGTGATATGGCGTTAGTGGACGAAACTTTCCCTGCACGTTTTATGCCGATAAGCCAGTTCTATAGCACTGTCATTACTATGGTACAGCTGGGAAGTGGTGAAAGTGCACAACCTTTTAAAACTGTTCAAGATTATCATAATTGGGAGTTGAGAGTTGATGGTTTCCTCAAGTGGCTAACACTTGCTGAAAATCGTATGAATCAAGGTATTGAAAGTAAAGTGGTGCTACCTCGGGTGTTGGTAGAGCGCATTATTCCCCAGTTAGATGCTATGTTAACGGCAGATGCGACCCAGAGTATTTTCTACTCGCCAATCCTGCATTTTCCCGAGGAATTTTCAGAGCAAGATAAAGCGGAATTGGTTAGCCGCTATCAAGCCATGATCAGCGGGCGTATCGTGCCGGCACTGACTCATTTACGCGATTATTTTAAACAAACGTATCTGCCTAAGGCACGTGCAACCGACGGTTGGTCTGGTTTACCCAATGGTAAAGCCTGGTATCAACATTTAGCAAACTCGCATACGACGACCACTATGCCAGTGGATGACATCCATCAAATGGGGTTAAGTGAAGTGGCTCGAATTTTATCTGAGATGGATAAAGTGCGTGAACAGGTCGGTTTTAAGGGCGATTTGAAGGCATTTTTTGCGTCTTTATCTTCAGACTTGCAATACTTTTATAGTGATCGCCAAGGCTTGATTGATGGCTATATGGTATTGAAAGATAAAATTAACCAGGTATTGCCTGGCTACTTTAATGTGATGCCAAAGGCTGATTACGTGGTTAAGCCTGTGGAAAATTTTAGAGAGCAATCAGC
>JBOFUF010000401.1:0-9932 GCA_051652445.1 Shewanella sp. | reverse complement strand
TGCTCTTGACGTAATTTCACCGCGCTATCAATGAGGCCTTTGATCAAAGAATACTGACACTCCAGCACCCAGTTATGACTTGCGACGCCAAACATTTGCCCATCACCCAGCTCTGTATCTATGTAACGCATAATGACTTCACTATCGAATAGCGCCACACCATCGTTAGTGATTAAGCAAGGAATCTGTCCTAACGGATTAGCATCGAGTAATTCAGCACTATTCTCAAAGGGATTGATTAACTGCTCTTCAATATGATGGATCCCTAATGACTGGATCAAAGCTCTGACACAACGGGCATAGGGTGAGGCTTGGGAGCATAACAACTTCATCAAAAACTTCCTTTTGTTTGAATTAGACTTGATGGCTTTCTACGGGAGAATGAAAAAAAATTGACTCTATCTACCCTATAACATTGAGATTACCAGTATTTCTCAACAGTAATTTGCCCAGGCGCACGACGCAAATTTTTAACTAAGCCCTTATCAAGTAAGGCTTCTTGCGCCCCATTAATCATACCGGGATTACCACAAATCATGACTTGAGAATCTGTTGCGCTTAAGCTTAATCCAGCCTTTTTTTCGATCTCACCCGAGACTAGCCCTTCAGGAATACGACACTGCAAGGCATCGCAAACCACTTCACGGGTAACACTTAACACTAATTTAAATTGTTCTGGGTGTGCGCGTTCTACCTCACGTAACTTATCAAGATACGCTAAATCCTTTGCCTCGCGCACTCCATATACAAGCACGACTTTTTCGAAACGCTGCCAAGGCTCATCGGTATCGAGTATCGATAAAAATGGCCCAAGGGCAGTACCCGTCGCCAAAAACCACACATGTTTACCTTGGAGTTCGCCCTTAGGAATTTCAGCTAAAGTCATAAAACCTGTCGCGGTTGAGGTAATATCAATTTCATCACCTATTACAAGGTCATGTAATTGAGGCGATAACAGGCCATCTTCTACCGCAATGGCAAGTACTTCGGCATAGGGTTTATCTGGCGAGTTCACTAAGGAGTAAGCCCTAGCAACACGCTTCTCACCTTGCATTTGACTGAGCTTGATAAACTGGCCCGGAATAAATGGCGCTAACTCGGCAGCGATGCGCAATGAAAAAAGTTTATCACTCCAATCAATACGTTCTATTACTTGTCCCCTCGTCCACATAACTCACCCTCAAGCGAAGCGTTAAATAGGTTTCTAGCATAGACTTTTATCTGCACATCATAAACCCCTTATCAAAAGGGGTTTATGATGACGCTAAATTGAGAACTGAAAATACTGCGGTATTAACTCGGACTCGATGCTGTCTCATCAGCCTTCTTGTTAAAGCTATCTCTAAAGGTTTGCAGCCCCTCTTGCACTAAGCTGTAGGTTTTATCGACACCATCAGCAATATCACCTTGCAATACTTTAAGGCCGGACAGAATATCTTTAGCCTCTTTAAAACCATTGTCTATGGCACCGCCAATAATCCCCATAAAACTGTCGAGCTGATCGCTAAAACTCATGCCTGAATTTTGTTGTTGGTGAATACTGAAAAATTGCGTAGCAAAACTTACAATACGCTCAGCTGTCGCTTCTGGAGAAGTATCAACACCATTATCATAAGCCGTTTGAATCGCGTTCTCACCCATAGCTGGCGCTAATTCTTTATTAATCGACTCTATTGCCGCGCGATAGAGTAACATCATAGACTGATCGCCAGACTTGATGTTTACCTCTTGCTGTGCTGATAAAATCGCTTGATTCATCAAATTCTTGCTCGTTTGCTGCACGGTTTGTTTCGTCGTCACCTCCGTGGCTTTTACAACTGTAGAATCATTCACTCCAGCACCCTTAGGTGGTGTATCTTCAGCGTTTTTCTTATGTGACAAAAGTGTATTTTGCACTTGAGGGGATTTATTGATTTCCATGATGGCTATCCATTCAATTCGGGTCGACTTAACTATCGACCAAAACTTAACCACCTTTAGTCGTTTTTAGCATTGACGTACCATCTTGCCCAGAAAACCACCATAAGGTCTGCATAAATTGAGTACACCGCTTAAATACCCATCCACTCTCATTCGGATAATGACTATTGCCGATCTTATGGACAACAATATCGCTGAACCCCATTGGAGTATGTGAAGACTCTCGTTGTTTTTTGCTCGTCATAGAACTCATGCTCTTACCTATATATCAAAAATAAAATGTTGATGAAGCAAGCATTAAGACATTTCCGCTGCATAATTATCCCCTCTAAATATCCGTTCGAGGCCGCTTAGCGACGATATCCACAAATGCGATGTAACGGAACCAAGAAAACGGCGACTGCATACGTTTATATTACGCTCTACAACCGCTGAACACGATCCACCAACACAGACCAGTCACAGATAAGAAACATCCGCGAAACCCTTGCTCTTACTGGAGTTTACAACTTATATCAATGCTAAATTGATATAAGTTATATTTGAACATATGTCACAAAAGAGGTAAGATTAGTGACGTTGGCACGCTATTCGTCAAATACTTTATCGACAATAGAACTTAAGGAAATATTTTGAAATCTAGCTTAGTAAGCCAACTGTCAGCCAGTAAAACTGTAAGCACTAGCTGTAAAAGCTGCCATCGCCTGACCGAAATTGAAGGTGAGCTTGTGTGTTTTCGAGAAGGACAGATCATTAGACTCACTTTGATCGATGAGTCGGCACCTAAGTTGAATCTTTTATGTGAAGGGTGGAAGGCGGGAAAGTTAAACAGCATAGCTTAATTTAGTTGTATTTTATCCCTATCGTCTCTCTAAAGCATCGAGAGCATAGTTTCAACGTTACTTTTTAACGCATGTAAATATCCTAGCAAATACACCTCTAATGCATAGCGTTATAACGCCGCTTCTCAACGCATACCAATGTAGTCACTTTTGTGCATGTTCATATCGCGGATCACACCCGCGAGTGCCATTTCAGAATTGACCTTAGCCAAAGTAAGACAGCGAGTCGTAACCAGTAGGCCCGCATTCAATTCTGCATGAATACGTTGTAGTGAATTATAATCAACACCACATTTTTTCAAAATCGCCATGATGGCATACCTATCAGTGGCAACTTTTTCTTCTTTGCCTTCAATATTGACTCTCAGTGACATATTTTCCATGCCAGATCTCTGCTGATTGATATATGAGCATGAAGTATAGAGAGCCTAAGCTGAATAAAGACTGAACTGTATTGAGCTATTCGCGGCTCAGATGAGTATGTTATTGCTCATTTTGTATCCGCCATAATTTAGCATACAAACCATTTGCCAATAGTAAGGAGTGGTGATTACCTTGCTCTACTATTTCTCCTTGGCTTAATACCACAATTTGATCGGCATCGACGATGGTGGATAGCCTATGAGCCACCACCAGGCTAGTGTGCCCCTTAGCGACTTCCCGTAATGCCGACAAAATAGCTTGCTCAGAGCGACTATCGAGTGAGGATGTCGCCTCGTCAAACACCAGCACGGGCGAGCCCTTCAAAATAGCCCTCGCTATTGCAACCCGTTGTTTCTCTCCACCTGAAAGCTTTAAGCCACGTTCACCCACTTTTGTGTCCCAACCCAGCGCTAGTGATGCGATAAATTGCTCTAAGTGTGCTAATTTAATGGCGTTACGGACCTCTTCATCCGTCGCGCCTGGACGACCATAACGAATATTTTCAACTAATGAATCGTTAAACAGCACAGTATCTTGCGGCACTATGGCAATCGCACGTCGCAGCGCATCTTGGGTCAGATGGCGGATATCTTGTCCATCGATTTTAATCGCACCTTGGTCCACATCATAAAATCGAAATAGCAACTTAATCAGCGTCGATTTACCTGCGCCACTATCGCCTACGACGGCAACCTTTTTGCCGGCCTCAACCTTGAAGCTAACGTCCCGCAGAATGGGGCGATCGTCATAGCTGAAGTTAACATTTTCAAATGCTAACTCCCCTTTACTGGGGTGAAAATCAAGTGCCTGGGGTAAGTCGACTATCATCGGATGTTTATCGAGTAGGCTAAACATGCGTTCAATATTGGCTAATGCGCCGCGAATTTCGCGATACACAAAACCTAAAAAATTAAGCGGTAAAAAGAGCTGCATCATAAACGCATTAATTAACACAAAATCACCTAAGGTCATATCGCCATAGGTAACTCGGTATGCCGCCAGCGCCATCATCGCCGTCATCGCCAGAGCAATAATGACCGCTTGCCCAGTATTGAGTGCAAACAAAGATAAACGATTCTTACGCTTAGCAACTTCCCACTGTTCGAGCGCTTGATCATAGCGCTGCGACTCATATTGTTCATTATTAAAATACTTTACTGTTTCATAGTTCAACAAACTGTCGATAGCACGGGTATTCGATAACGAGTCAGCATTGGCCGCATCACGTACATACTCAGTGCGCCATTCGGTCGCGACCACAGAGAAAATAATGTAGGCCAACACAGCAATAAAGGTGATTGCCGCAAACGCAATACCGTAGTTATAGAAGAAAATGCCAATCACCATGACAATTTCGAGCAAGGTCGGCACTATGTTAAACACCATAAAACGCATGAGGAAACTGACCCCACTGGTGCCGCGCTCAATATCACGGGATAAGCCGCCGGTTTTACGTTCTAGATGAAAATCGAGGTCAAGACGGTGCAAATGGTCAAATACTGCCAATCCTAAACGGCGGATAGCCCGCTCGGTTACGCGGCCAAACAAGGTGTCGCGGATCTCCCCCGTAATTGCCGTTAGCAAACGTACCGCGCCATAGGCCAACACTAATCCGACGGGCACACTGAGGGCTTGCGCAGTTTTATCGGCATCTAAGGTGTCGACTAAATGCTTTAAGATAAAAGGCAAACCAACACTGGTCAGCTTAGCGATGATAAGGCAGGACATCGCCAGCGCAATACGGCCTTTATATTCTAATAAGTAAGGCCAAAGTAGCTTTACGACATGCCAGTTCAATTGATCAACTGGACCTTCAAAATATGACGTTGGACGCATAGTACGTAACCTTGAATGAGTTATGCCAATTGTAACAGTTCACACCGAACATAAGCGAAACGAAAACAGCAAAGCCTGAATAAAATCAATCAGATTTTTCTGACCGATAATATCGACTAACTCACAACACTGTCCGTCGCTCTTTTGATACTATTTAGTGCCAAAACAGCATTCTTATCCATTATGCAGGCGTATTCATCCTCACTGATTTTTGTACTGACTCAATCCCCAGTGCTGTAGTTTTACTTAACCTCAGATCACATAATAAAAGGATAAGTACGCAATGGAGAAAGGCCAATCTTCAAGTTGTTGCTGTTGAGTATTTTTGCACTTTTGTCCAAAATGCCATACTGACGGTTATACAAATGGGTAGAATTTGCTAACCTCTACCCGCTAGATTTTTGCGATTCATACGCCCAAGTTCTAGCGAGAAAATTAAGACAAACAAATTAAATTAAGATCAAAGGAAGCTTTATGTTGGATTCCGCTAAAGTTCAATACCCGCCATTACCACTGATCCAAACTTGGGTGTGGATGATGATCGAATCTGGCAATCCAGATATACAAGAGAAAGGTAAAAACAACCTTATTGCCGCCTTTGGTAGCTTAGCCAAAGCAAATGAATACCTTGTTAGCAGTAAATAGATAAACTCAAGGCGCTGGAATCGCGCCTTGGGTTTTACTTTTCATCTGAATTCTGGGCTATCATCAAAGCCTGACTTTGATCTAAGTTCACAGCGCTTGACAATTAAACCTGACGGCGTTCGATAATACTCTGATTCAATATTGCTAACAGGCGCTCGGTATCGTTCCAACCAATACAGGCATCGGTAATACTCTGCCCATAACATAAATCTTGACCTTCAATAAGATCCTGGCGGCCTTCCACCAAATGGCTTTCTACCATAACACCAAAAATAGCAGTATTACCCGCCGCCACTTGGCCAGCCACATCTTCAGCAACCAACAACTGACGTTGATATTCTTTACTACTATTCGCGTGGCTAAAATCAATCATAATATTATCGGCAAGCTTTGCTTGTACCAATTGCTGGCTAATCTCAGTGACATGCAGTGCACTATAATTGGGCTCGCGGCCACCCCGTAAAATAATATGGCAATCAGGGTTGCCTTTCGTCGAAACGATCGCCGAATGGCCCAACTTAGTCACAGATAAAAAATGGTGTGGTGCATTGGCAGCACCTATCGCATCGATAGCCACTTTAATCGTACCATCTGTACCATTCTTAAAGCCGACCGGACATGAAAGACCCGAGGCTAGCTCTCGGTGCACTTGTGATTCAGTCGTACGGGCACCTATGGCCCCCCAGCACATTAAATCGGCCATATATTGTGGGGTGATCATGTCCAGAAACTCACCCGCGGTTGGCATACCGCAGTCGTTCAAATCCACTAATAATTTACGGGCAGTACGTAAACCATCATTGAGTTTAAAGCTGTTATCCATGTAAGGATCGTTAATCAGGCCTTTCCAGCCCACTGTGGTTCTTGGTTTTTCAAAATACACTCGCATCACAATTTCGAGTTGATCTTTATAACACTCACGCAGTGAGACCAAACGCTGGCCATATTCCAACGCGGCCTTAGGATCGTGGATAGAACAAGGACCAATCACCACTAAGAGTCGATCATCAGACTTAGCCAGAATATGATGGATACTATTACGCGCATTAAACACAGTCGCAGAGGCTTTTTCGGAAGCAGGAAATCGCTCAAGAATCGCGATAGGTGGAAGTAACTCTTTTACTTCATTAATGCGAAGGTCATCATTTTGATAATACATAATTTTACTGCTCCAACGCTGGTTTTTAAGGCTATTTCTATCGCTGCGATAAGGGATCTCAACTGCAATACTAAGTTCAATTTATCGAGTCTCAGACGCCAATGCAACCAAGTTATCTCCATTTCAAAAAATCAAATATAACTTATTGTTTTAAAATATTTAAAAATATTGAAATTCAAATATAACAGCTAACTCACAGCCTTGATGAGCAAAATCGAATATCGAGGAAAAAAAGGAATAAACATATTTGCTGCAAGTGGATTTTGGTGCCCTATGTAGCAAGCAAAGATGTTTACCCGTGATCAGTTTAATTGATGGCCAGCTCTCTATAGAAAAGAGCGGACAAATGCTAATGCTGTAACATGACTTGTAACTTGCTCTGATAGCGTTGACGCTCTGACTCATCTCGGCTCAAAGCCAAGGCTTTATCCATATTCAGTTTGGCACGCTTTTCGTCCCCCAGCGCCCAGTAGGTTTTAGATAAACCGAAGAAGAACTCATGACGATAATCCGCTTTAATCAAGGCGTAGGCCCTGTCTAAATCACCGTTCACCAAAGACTCTGCCGCCATATTGTTGTAAAACATGCTGATTAAGGTCTGCCGACCCACTTGGGTTTTACCGTATCCCCGTAAAGTGCGCTCTGGCATAAAGTCCACTTTCCATACCGACGTTTTACGTCTATCACCACCTCGGCTGACAGATAAGAAATATCCGCACCTGAAGGAATATCGGCGACAGGAGAAAACTGTGAATCGGCAAATAACGACTCAAGATCCGACGAATGAGGCTCAATGATCGTCGAGCTACAAGCAAACAACTGACTGTCTGAGTGAGTGAGTGCAGCGCCCATGATGGCACTCAGGTATACCGCTCGGAATAGTTTCGACATATGCCCTCCCACACCATTAACTCCTATTTGAGCTTATGACAAATGGCGAAAAAGACGACATAACATGGTTACAAAAAATGATAATCGCAATCGATTGAAAATAATTGCAAATAATTTAACCAATTAACTATTGTGAAGGTCGGTCAACTTCTATGTATAACTCACGCTGCTGATAATTATACGGCCGATAGTTATGTTCCCCACAGGAAAAATGTCGATAGGGCTGCATGACGGTAATGCAACCTAAGGGTAAAGTCTGCAGAATTTGAATCTGCTGTTGGCGACGAAGTGACTCCTGCCATTCAAAATCCTTGAGTACTTGATCCCGCACAGCAAAGACATCCACGGGCTCACTCGAGCGACTCATGATGATTTCTCCTGCAGCAGCTGACGCAGAGAGTAAGGCTGCAATAACAAGAAAACTCAGTCGCAAAGATTGAGTCGCGGCATTAACGGTTAAGCGCATAAATCACTCCACCATTGGCGTAGAAAAATAATATTGTAGTTCAATAACATGGCTTGCAATCACACTTAAGCAGCTAAGCTGAATCCCCTTGAAATTGGGCATCTTGATGACACAGAGTAAAGCAGAGCCTAGGCTCTGCTTTACTCTCCCTCGTTCCACACTTGGCATCAAGTTGAATTATACGTTGATTTGCTCGTTTAATTAGCCCGCATTTTTAATCGTTACAAACTCAGGATAAGCATCAATACCGCAGTCAGATGCATCCATACCGTTGTATTCTTCCTCCTCAGAGACACGAATACCCATGGTCTTCTTAATCACATACCAGACAGCAAATGAAGTGCAGAATACCCAAGTGAAAATGATCGCTGCACCCGTCAACTGTCCGGAGATAGTTGCATTGGCATTGGATAATGGCACACACATTAAGCCGAGGAAACCAGCCACGCCGTGTACGGAAATTGCCCCGACGGGATCGTCGATCTTAATGCGATCTAAGCCTACAATCGAGAACACCACCACGCCGCCCGCCACTGAACCAATCACACCCGCCATTAACAATGAAGGCGAGAGAGGGTCGGCGGTAATGGCCACTAAACCCGCCAGAATACCATTGAGGATCATGGTCAAATCCGCTTTACCCCAAATCATCTTACACACGATAAGAGCTGAGATGGCACCAAAAGCCGCTGCCGTATTGGTATTGACGAACACTTTTGCTACTGAGCTCGCATTCGCGGCATCCGACACCATTAATTGCGAACCGCCGTTAAAGCCAAACCAGCCCATCCACAAAATAAACATCCCTAAAGTTGCCATCGGTAGGTTAGACCCAGGGATTGGATTGACTTGACCATTAGGCCCATACTTCCCCTTACGTGCCCCCAGTAATAACACACCAGCAAGCGCCGCCGTCGCTCCCGTCATATGCACGATACCGCTACCGGCAAAATCCACAAAGCCCATTTTGGCGATAAAACCTTGGCCCCAAGTCCAATAGCCTTCTACTGGATAGATAACCGCAGTCATCACCACAGAAAAACAGAGGAAAGCCCACAACTTCATCCGCTCTGCCACCGCGCCTGAGACAATTGACATCGCTGTTGCCACAAAAACCACTTGGAAGAAGAAATCCGCTTCTAATGCATGGCTCGCATCTGCTGACTGAGAGCCGATTAAGGTCCCAAATGATGGCAACCACCCACCTTCAGTATTGTCCACATACATGATGTTGTAGCCAACCAATAGATACATCACACAAGCAATCGCGAATAACACCACGTTTTTAGTTAAAATTTCAGTGGTATTTTTAGATCGAACTAAACCCGCTTCTAACATAGCGAATCCTGCAGCCATCCACATAACTAACGCACCCGAAATCAAAAAATAAAAGGTATCGAGTGCAAAGCGTAGTTCGGTGACTGTGCCGCCTAATTTTGTTAATTCTTCCATTTTTAGCCCCTTATAACGCGTCTGTATCAAGTTCACCCGTACGGATACGGATTGCATGTTCTAAATCGACGACGAAAATCTTACCGTCGCCAATTTTTCCCGTATGTGCCGCAGTGGTAATCGCCTCAATCAACATATCGAGATTTTCAGCCTTAGTGGCTATTTCTAGTTTTACTTTCGGCAAAAAATCCACCTGATATTCGGCGCCACGATACAACTCTGTGTGCCCTTTCTGACGGCCAAAACCTTTAACTTCGGTCACCGTCATCCCCTCAATACCAATTTCGGCGATAGCTTC